>CAIYZB010000021.1 GCA_903930545.1 uncultured Alphaproteobacteria bacterium | reverse complement strand
TAGAGCCGCACGCGGCCCCCTGCTCCTTCGGCGAGCGCTGTCGCATTCGACGCGCTACTTTCCAGCGTTCATCAGCTCGCGCGGTCCTTTTGCCTGAGCGTTTCCGGGGCGGTTGCGCCTTCGGCTCCGGCACCCCGAAGGGTCCCGATCTCTCCCGCGAGAGTGGGGGGAAACTCTGCGAGGCCCGGACCAGAGTCAACGCGCAATCGATCGCCAGAACGGCGATCGGACCTACATCCGGTCGGGTGCCGAAATCCCGAGCAGGTCGAGGGCCAGTTCCAGTTGCCGAAGGGTCGTTCGGGCCAGGGAAAGGCGCGAGGCCCGGATCCCCGGTTCCGCCGACAGCATGGGGCAGGCTGCATAGAAGCGCGAAAACCCTTGAGCCAGCTTGTAGGCATGCTCCGCAAGGAAGTGCGGGGCCTTCTTGTCATAGGCCTCGGACAGGGCGTGGTCGAAGGCATCCAGCAGAAGGACAAGATCCCGCTCCGCCGGCTCGCCCACGGTGATGCGGGCGGCAGGCTGGCTGGTGTCCTCGGCCTTGCGCAGCAGGGATTTCACCCGGACGGCCTGATAGAGCAGATAGGGTCCGGTCTTGCCCTCGAAGCTAGAGAAGCGGTCCAGATCGAAGACATAGTTGGTGCCCCGGAAGTTCTGCAGATCGGCAAACTTCAGGGCCGCCACAGCGACCTTGTGAGCGGTAGCGTCAAAGGTGTCGGGGTCCAGCTCGGCCCCGAGATCAGCCTCACGCAGACGCTCCCGGGCCTTGCTGCGGGTCATCTCGATCAGGTCATTGAGCTTGAGCACCCCGCCTTCGCGGGTCTTGAACGGCTTGCCGTCCGTCCCGTTCATGGTGCCGAAGCCGATATGTTCCAGGGCTCCGTCCTGAGCATAGTCCGCCAGATAGGCGGCCCGGAAGACGATCTCGAAATGGTCGGCCTGGCGCTGGTCGACGACATAGAGGACCTGGTGCGGATTGAAGCTGCGCTTGCGGTCCAGGATGGTGGCGAGGTCGGTGGTGCCGTACATGGCCGAGCCTTCGGAGGAGACCACCAGCAGGGGCGGCAGCTCCTTCTTGTCGCCCTGGCGGGCCACCCGGATGATGCGGGCACCCTGGTCAGAGACCAGCAGGCCCTTCTCGTCCAGCTCGCGCACCATGGGCGCGATCAGGTCCTCGACATCGCTCTCGCCCTTCCAGAGGTCGAAATCCACCCCCAGGGCATGGAAGTCCCGCTCCAGGGCGACGCGGGTCACCCTGGCGAAATGCCGCCACAGCAGATGATAGCCTCGGGTGCGGGTCTGAAGGGCCGCGGTGATCTTCCGGGCCCGGTCGCGATAGTCCGGCTCTTCCTTCCCCCGCGCCGCAGCCATGGGATAGAGGCGATCGAGGTCCTCAAGACTGACATGCTGGCTGAGGGCGCTGAAGGTTGAGGCTTCCTCTGTCGGCGACAGGGGCGAGACCCGACGATTGGTCTGCTCGACCAGGTCCTTCACGAACAGGGACTCGTCCATGACGGCCCCGATCAGCAGGCCCATCTGATAGCCCCAGTCGCCGAAATGGGCGTCGCCCAGGACCTCGTCGCCGCGGAAGCGATAGATGCGCTTGATACTCTCGCCGATGATGGAGGCCCGCAGGTGGCCGACATGCATGGGCTTGGCCACGTTGGGCCCGGCATAGTCCACCAGGATCCGGCGGGTCTTGTCTACGCGCGTGGCACCCACCCGGGGGTCGGCCGCCAGTTCATTGGCGCGGTCGGCGAGGGCCGCATCGGAAACCCGCAGATTGATGAAACCGAGGCCGGCGGCCTCCGCCACGGCGAGCCGGGGATCATTGGCCAGGGTAGCTGTCACGAGGGACGCAATCTCCCGCGGATCGCGGCGGGCGATCTTGGCGGCGGCAAGCGCACCATTGCACTGGAAGTCGGCGAGATCGGGGCGATCTGACGGGGTCACCCGCCCCAGATCACCGGGCAGGCCTGCGGCAACAAAGGCGGCCGCGACCGCGTCGCTCAGGCCCTTTTTAAGGTCACTCATGGGCGATCCGTCGAAGCTCCGGCCGTCGCACCCGCATTGACCCGGAAGCGCTTGCCGTCGCGGTTGAAGCTCGCCATTTCCGGGGTCACGTCAAATCCGACCAGCACCTCGAAATTGGAGCCGGAGGTGGTGATGGAGGCCCGGGGAATGGTGATCTCGGCGATCTCTTCGCGGACATAGGCCCGGTCCTGACCGGGAGCGAAGGTCACCGGCAGATCGAAATACTGCTTGGCCAGGACGCTGCTGTTACGGCGGGTGACCGCCACCCAGTAGCGATAGGACTTGGCACTGCCCTGGGCCGCAGGGCCGTGGCCCAGCTCGAACAGGATTTCCAGGGTCACCTTGATAGGTTCATCATTCTTGTAGGCGCAGCCCGCCGAGATACCCTGGATCTCGCCAGTATAGCCGACAGCACCAGAGGCCTCCCGGCCATCCTTGAACTCTACATAACGGCCGGCGTCATAGAGCACCTTCACAAAGGGACAGGGCCCGGCATTGCGCAGGGCCGGCAGGGGGGCCTGAACGTCATTCCATTCGCTGTTGCGCTTTTTCTTCTTGGCAGCCGCCTCGGCTTCCTTGTCACCACCGCCCCTCGGGCTCTGGGCCGCGGCAATGCCAGGCAGGACTGAGGCTGCTGCAAACAGGCAGAGAGAAGCGGCAATCAGGGAACGGCGCATGGGTGGTCGTCCAGAACAAGGGCGCGCGACCCCGAAAGGCCACGCCATGTGACCCTACTAATGGCTATCGATTGAGGCCGCAACGCGGCTGGCGGATGGCGGTCCGAGGCACTAGGTTTGAATCATGTCCGAAAACAGCTCTTCCCGCCCCGCCCTCAAGGTTCTGCTGGCGACCCCGAGGGGGTTCTGCGCCGGGGTGGACCGCGCCATCCAGATCGTTGAGAGGACCATCGAACGCTATGGGGCACCGGTTTTTGTGCGCCACGAGATCGTCCACAATCGCCACGTCGTGGACCGGCTGAAGGCCCTGGGGGCGGTCTTTGTCGAAGAGCTGGCGGAATGCCCGACGGACCGGCCCGTGATCTTTTCCGCTCACGGTGTGCCGAAATCCGTGCCCGCCGAGGCCCGGAACCGGAAGATGCTCTATCTGGATGCCACCTGCCCCCTGGTCTCCAAGGTCCATGTCGAGGCCCAGCGCCATTTCGACGCGGGCCGGGAGATCGTCCTCATCGGCCATGCCGGCCACCCTGAAGTGGTGGGCACCATGGGGCAACTGCCGGACGGGGCCGTGACCCTGATCGAGACGGTGGAGGACGCCCAGACCTTCGTGCCCCTCGATCCGGCCAATGTCGCCTTCGCCACCCAGACCACCCTGTCGGTGGACGATACGGCCGATATCGTGGCCGCCCTGAAGGCCCGGTTCCCAGAGATCAGCGCGCCCCACAAGGAAGACATCTGCTACGCCACCACCAACCGCCAGGACGCGGTGAAGGCGGTGGCCGAGGCGGCCGATGTCCTGCTGGTCCTGGGTTCGGCCAATTCCTCCAACTCCGTCAGGCTGGTGGAGGTCGGCAAGCGGGCCGGTGCCCGGGAGGCCTATCTCATTGATGATGCCAGCCAGCTGGACATGGCCTGGCTCGAGGGCGCGAGGGTGGTCGGGGTGACCGCCGGGGCCTCTGCGCCGGAGCTGCTGGTTCAGGGCCTGATCGAACGGCTGTCGGCCACCTTCGAGGTCGAGGTCACCGAGGTCGAGACCGCCCGGGAAACGGTCAGCTTCAAACTTCCCCGGCAGTTGGCGGATTGATCCCGACTTTCTGGCCTTGACCGCCTGCCCGGCCTCGCCCAATCCAGCCCTATGGCCGTCTATACTGATATCACCGACGAAGAACTTGCCGAGCTTCTGGCGGATTTCGACCTTGGAGCACCCCTGTCCCTCAAGGGTGTTGCCGAAGGGGTGCAGAACTCCAACTTCCTGGTGGAAACCGAGACCGGCCGCTATTTCCTGACCATCTATGAGCGCACCGTCGCGGAAGATGACCTGCCCTTCTATCTGGGCCTCATGCGCTGGCTCGCGGAGCAGGGCTATCCCTCGGCGACCCCCATGGTGGACCGCAATGGCGAAACCCTGAAGCGGGTGCGGGGCAAGCCCTGTGCCCTAATCAGCTTCCTGTCCGGCCTGTCCGTCCGCCGCCCTACGGCCGCCCATTGCCGGGAGGCCGGAGGGGGTCTGGCCCGGCTGCACCTGGCCTCTGCAGAGTTTCCCATGACCCGGGTCAACAATCTGGGCCATGCCTACTGGGCCGAGATGTTCGCTCCTCTGACGCAGGATGCCGAGAATCTGAAGCCCGGCCTTGCCGCCGTCATCGAGGGGGACCTGGCGCATCTGGCAAAGCACTGGCCGCAAAGCCTGCCCGTCGGCACGGTCCATGCGGACTATTTCCCGGACAATGTCTTCTTCGCCCAGGGCCGGTTCTGCGGGACCATCGACTTCTATTTCGCCTGCACAGATGCCCTGGCCTATGACATTGCCGTGGCCCTCAATGCCTGGTGCTTCGAGCCCGATGGCAGTTTCAACATCACCTCGGCCCGGGCCCTGGTGGCGGGCTACGAAGCCCATCGCCCCTTGAGTCCTGAGGAGCGCGCGGCTCTGCCGGTCCTGGCCCACGGGGCCGCCATGCGCTTCTTTCTGACCCGCCTGCTGGACTGGGGCCTGACCCCGGCCGGTGCCCTCGTGAAACCCCACGACCCCATGGAATATGAGCGCAAGCTCGGCATTCACCGCTCGACCCCGGACCTTGTCCTGTTCGGGGAGGCGTCATGACCCCGGGCGTCGTGATCTATACCGATGGGGCCTGTTCGGGAAATCCGGGCCCGGGTGGTTGGGGTGCGATCCTGATCTCGGGCCGCCACGAAAAGGAAGTGTGCGGCGGGGAGCCGGGAACCACCAATAACCGTATGGAGCTCATGGCCGCCATTGTCGGACTAGAGTCCCTGACCAAGCCCTGCAAGGTCGATCTCTATACGGACAGTCAGTATGTCATGAAGGGGATCACCGAGTGGATCCACAGCTGGAAGGCTCGAGGCTGGCGCACAGCTGACAAGAAGCCCGTGAAGAATGACGACCTGTGGCAGCGCCTGGATCAGGCCCGACTGCGCCACAAGGTCGACTGGCACTGGGTCAAGGGCCATGCCGGACACGAGCTCAACGAAAGGGCTGATGCCCTGGCTCGCAAGGGGCTGGAGGCCGCCAGGGTGGCCGCCTGAACCTTTCTGCGAATTAATCTCAAGATATCTTGAAGTCTCAACGCTAACCTCCATATCGTTCAAGATTGAACTTTATGGAGGCCAGGCCATGGCACCCCAGCTTCAGGACCGCCCCGATGTGGCGGTGTTTTCCGAGATCGGCATCATCGAGCACCGGATGCGTCGATCGGTCATCGACCATCTGCCCGCGGGCATGACCTATGCACATTTCGAGCTGCTGGCTGTGTTTGCCCGCGTTGGAGATGGCCAGACCCCGGCGGAACTCGCCGAGCTGACCATGATGACCAAGGGAGCCATGACCAACATCCTTCAGAAGATGGAGGCTCAGGGCTGGATCATCGTCCTGGCCGACGTGAAGGACCGGCGCAAGAAGCGGGTCCGCCTCGCCAAGGCCGGATCAGAGGCCTATGGCCAGGTTCTGAAGTCCATGAAGTGGAAGATGGACGCCCTGCGCGGCGGCTTCACGGAGTCGGAATTCCTTCAGGTCCTGCCCTTCCTCCGGGCGCTCAGGACCTTCCTGGAAGACATCAATGAACAACCCGAACCCGTAGCCCTGAGCCACCGCTGATCCCGGTCACGACCACGGGGGTTCCAGCTCCCGTTGCCGCCTCGCCGTCCAGTTCGGCTGCCCATTCCTTGCCGTCGATGAAGACCCGCCCCTGAGTTCCCTCAAAGGGTGCGGTGGCATAGCCGTGGTGGCCGATCAGCCGGGCCGCATTGTCATTGATATCCAGCCCCCCAGGCTCTGAAGGCCGCCAGAAGCGCTGGGCCAGCAGGGTTGAGACAATGGTCAGGCCCGCAAACAGGGCCAGCGCCATGGGGGCTGACAACCCCGGCACCGCCAGAAGCACAAATCCAGTGACTGCCGCACTGGCCGAGGGCCAGAGCAGCCAGCCCGAGCCGGTGGAGACCTCCACCGCCAGGATGGCCGCCGCCACCGCAATCCAGACCCAGAAGGCATGGGCCAGGTAGAAGTCCAGCATGGTCAGTCCCCGGCCTTGTGTGTGGACTTCGGAACCGCTGTCGGCGCGACCGGAGGCGGCAGGTCCTTGTTGATCGACTTCACCAGCTCCCCGACCCCGGCAAGGGAGCCCACCAGGGCAGACATCTCGGCCGGCACGATCACCGTCTTCTGGTTCGGGCTCTCGGCCAGCTTGCCGAAGGCCTCCACATATTTCTGGGCGATGAAGTAGTTGATGGCATTGACGTCCCCGGCGGCGATGGCGCTGGAAACCAAGGTCGTGGCCTTGGCCTCGGCCTCTGCCCCACGTTCCCGGGCCTCAGCGTCACGATAGGCAGCTTCACGACGGCCCTCGGCCTCGAGAATGGCGGACTGCTTGGCCCCCTCGGCCCGGGCAATGGCCGCAGACTTCTCGCCATCGGCCTCGGTGATCACCGCCCGGCGTTCCCGCTCGGCCTTCATCTGGCGCGCCATGGCATTGGTGATATCCGGGGGCGGGGTCAGGTCCTTGATCTCGATCCGGGCCACCTTGACCCCCCAGGGCATGGTGGCGGCATCGATGACGTGGAGCAGGCGGGTATTGATCTGGTCGCGCTGGGACAGGACCTCATCCAGTTCCATGGACCCCACCACCGTGCGCAGATTGGTCATGGCCAGCTGGGAAATGGCATAGGTCAGGTTGTCCACCCGATAGGCCGCAGCCGCTGCATCCATCACCTGGATGAAGACAATGCCGTCCACCTGCACCACGGCATTGTCCTTGGTGATGACCTCCTGGCGGGGCACATCCAGGACCTGCTCCATCATATTCACCTTCTGGCCAACGCCTTCGACAAAGGGGGTGAGGAAAGCGATGCCCGGCTTCAGGGTGCGGGTATAGCGACCGAACCGCTCCACCGTATATTCCCGGCCCTGGGGCACGATCTTGATGGCACCCACCAGGATGGACAGGGCAAGGGCGAGAAAAACAAGCGCGAAACCGAATTCCATGGAACTCTCCCGACAACTGTCGGGCGAGTCTAGCGCGCTCCGGGGTGCGCCGCCAGATCGTTGGCCTGTTCGCCCACTGTGGGCGGCATCTCACCATCCGACACCCGGTTCATGACCTGGGACAGCCTCTGGGCGATATCGCGTCCTCGGGCGGTCGCGGCGGCCTCGGCCCGTCGGCTGCCCGCCCCGCAATTGGCAAACTCGCTCTGGCGGGAGGCGAAGCCGGTATTGAAGCTTTCCTTCAGCCGCCGGTCCAGGGCCGCATCCGGCTGTTCCACATCCACCATGCGGATCATGCGGGTGCGCCAGAACTGATCCTCGGCCCCGGTGCAGACCTGACGCAGGGCGTGGGCCTCACCCAGGACATAGGCCAGATCCACCAGGGTCTGGCGAAGGGCTGGCGTACGATCCTGTGCCAGGGCAGGCAGGGCCGGGGCACAGAGGGCAAGGATGAGCAGCAGTCGGCGCATTCCCCACCCTAGTCGCGAGGCGAGGGCCTTGTCACGGGGGCGCGCCTGTCGGGCGAACCCCGGGCTCGGACAGCTGGGCCCAGGGGGCCTCGGCCAGACGGGCCGCAAGGAAGTCAGCCAGGACCCGCACCCGGGCGGGCCGAAGCCGCCCGGGAGGGCTGACGAGATAGAGGCCGATATTGGCGCTCAGCCAGTCACACATGACGGCTTCAAGCCGACCTGCCTGGATGTCCTCCCAGACGATGAACTCCGGCTGCAGAGCCAGGCCAAGTCCCGCCCTCAAGGTCGGCAACAGGGCGTCTGAATTATTGACCTTGATCGGGCCTGACACATTGACCGCCACCGCCTCGCCCTCCGGGGAGGTAAAGCGCCAGGTCTCCGGGGTCAGGGCATAGGCATAGGTCAGGGCCTGATGCCAGACGAGGTCACGGGGATGGTCCGGACGGCCCTTGGCATCGAAATAGTCGGGTGACCCCACAAGCAGCAGCCGCATTCCTGACAGCCGCCGCGCCAGCAGGGAGGAATCGCTCAGGGCCGAGATGCGCACGGCGAGGTCAAACCCCTCCCCCACAAGATCCACCTTCTCGTCACTGAGGGACAGATCGATGGTCACTTCGGGATAGAGGCGCAGAAACTCCGGAATCAGGGGGGCGATATGGCGCAGGCCGAAGGACATGGGACAGGCGAGTCTGACCAGACCCTGGGGCGTGGTGGACTGGGCGAGGGTCTCGGACTCCACCGCCTCGCCCTCCGCCAGGATCCGCTGGGCCCGTTCCAGGGCCGAGCGGCCGCTCTCGGTCAAGGCCAGCTTGCGGGAGGTGCGATGGAACAGGGAGGTGGCCAGACGGGCTTCCAGCCGGGTGATTGCCTTGGAGACCGTGGCCTTGGACAGGTCCAATTCGTCGGCCGCAGAAGAGAAGGACCCCGCCTCCACCACCTTGGCAAAGACGGCCCAAGCCTCGAGATCAGGCAGACGCGACATGACGTTTCCAGAAACAATTGGTTTCCATCGTTTCTATTTCAATCGATCCGGGACTGTCTATCTTCGCCTCAACAGAGACACCCCTCCGCACGGAGCCCGAACATGATCGACGTCAGACCCTTTGCCAGCCTCGGTGCCGCAGACCACGGCTGGCTGGATGCCCGTCACCACTTTTCCTTTGCCGACTATCACGACCCCGGCCGCATGGGCTGGGGCCCCCTGCGGGTCTGGAACGACGACACCATCGCCCCCAATTCCGGCTTTCCGCCCCATCCCCACGCCAATATGGAAATCATCACCTATGTCCGGAGCGGGGCCATTACCCACCAGGACAGTCTGGGCAATCGCGGTCGCACCGAGGCCGGTGATGTCCAGGTGATGAGTGCGGGCTCCGGCATCCGTCATGCCGAATACAATCTCGAAGCCGAGCCCACGACCCTGTTCCAGATCTGGATCATGCCCGACCGGGCCGGTGGCCAGCCATCCTGGGGGGCCAGGCCCTTTCCAAAGGGCGATAGGGCCGGACAGTTCGTGACCCTGGCCTCCGGGATAGCGGGGGACGAAGACGCCCTGCCGATCCGGACCAATGGCCGGGTGGTCGCCGCCACCCTCAGGGCCGGTGAGACCACCGAATATGAGCTGGGCGCACATCGCTTTGGCTATCTGGTCCCCGCGACCGGCCGGGTCGAGGTCAATGGCCAGGTCCTGAACACCCGGGACGGGGCCGCTATCCGCGACACCCCGGTCCTCGTGGTCACCGCATTGGAGGACGCCGAGCTGGTCCTCGTGGACGCCGCCTGACCTGACCACCCCACGCAACCTGTTCCACCCACAACAGTTTCCTCACGGAACCACTGAAGGATCCCCCATGACCAAAGTCCTCGTCCTCTATCACTCCACCTATGGCCATATCGAAACCATGGCCAATGCCGTCGCCGAGGGTGCCCGCGCCACCGGGGCCCTGGTGGACATCCGCCGGGTTGCGGAAACCGTGCCGAGGGAGATCGCCGAGAAGTCTCACTACAAGCTGGACCAGCCCGCCCTCCTCGCCACCATCGACGAGCTGCCCAACTACGACGCCATCATCTTCGGCTTCGGGACCCGGTTCGGCCGCATGCCCTCCCAGATGTCGGCCTTCCTCGACCAGGCCGGTGGGCTCTGGGCAAGGGGTGCCCTGACCGGCAAGGTCGGCTCGATCTTCACCTCCACGGCCACCCAGCACGGGGGCCAGGAGGCCACCATCCTGACCAGCCTGCCCAATCTGCTGCATTTCGGCATGGTCATTGTCGGCCTGCCCTATGCCTGGCAGGGCCAGATGAGGCTGGACGAGGTGACCGGTGGCTCGCCCTACGGGGCCTCGACCCTCACGGGGGGGGATGGCGCGCGCCAGCCCAGCGCCAATGAGCTCGAAGGTGCCCGCTTCCAGGGGGAGCACGTGGCAAGGATCGCCGCCAGGCTCGCCTGATCCGGATCAGGCCGCGAACGGGCCTTCAGAGCCGAAGGCCAGCTCCGCAAAGCGCTGACCGATGCGAACCAGACCTGCCGGATTGGGGTGCAACCCGTCCGGCAGGTCCCTGGCATCGGCCTCGCCGAACAGATCCAGCCCGTCCAGATAATGCAGGTTGCGGTCACCTGCGGCCCGCCGCCGCTCGACGATTCCGCTGAGAAGCTGACGAATCCGCTGCACGCTCAGGGCACCGGGATGCAGATCATCAGGGCGCTCGACAATCCTCACCCCTGCGCCTGCCCTCAGGGTCGGCCCGGGATGGGCCTCCGCCACCGGACAGATGATGGGCGAGGCGACCAGGATCGGCGTCTCGGGCTTGCGATCCCGGATGGTGTCCAGGAAGCCATGGACAGCGGGCACGAATACCCGCTCGCGCATGGTGTCTGCATTGATCACATTGATGCCGAGCTTGAGGCTGATCAGGTCCGCGTCTGAATCCCTCAAGGTCCGGGCCACCAGGCTGTCCAGCATGCACTGACCGGCCAGACCGAGATTGGAGAGCTCGACCCCGGCCAGACGGGCCGCGACCGCTGGCCAGGTCTCGGACGGGCCTGAGGCCTCCATGCCATGGCTGATGGAGCTGCCATAATGGGCCCAGCGGCGGCGGGTGGAGACCAACCGTTCAAAGCTCGCGTCTTCTGCCAGCCTGAGGGCCTGAAGTTCCGTCGAGGCCGACTGGGGTAACCAGATCTCCAGCTCCTTGGTGCCGCCTGGCAGGCCGTCAAACCGCACCGTACTGGCCTCGCCCCGTTCGATCCAGACCCGGCCCTCATCGACCATGACCGTCGTCCCGGCGGTCACATCGCGCCGATCGAACAGATCGCCATTGACCCTGAGGTCGAGGGTGACCGCCCGCCTCGGGGTGCCGATGACCTGAACCCCCGTCTCCAGCAGGTCGAGTTCCACCACCGGACTGTCGGTGCGAAACACCAGACGCACGCCCGAGGTCATCCGTGCCATCATGTCCAGGGTGGCGTCGGGCATCTGGGCCTGGGTCCAGGCTGGCAGGCGCACAGGGGAGATCCCGCCCCGGGTCGCCCTCAGGTCCTGGGCCCCCAGGATTGTCAGGGCAGGATCCTGCCAGCCAATGACCCTCATGCCTGGACGTGGTTCTTCACAGCCTGACGCCAGGCATCGAGCCCGGGAACATCAAGGCCGATGACCTTGGCCTGTTCGTCAGCGCGCCGGAGCAGAACCGCCTCCGCCCCGTGGGGATGGGCCTCATAGGCAGCGACTTCCTCCGGGCTCATATCGCCACCCTGCAGGGCCAGGGTCTCGATGCTGCGGGGAGACAGAAGGGCGCGATAGGCGGGGTCCGTGGTGACCAGATAGCGTTTGGCCGGAACGTGCAGGCTTACGAGGTCGGCAATCCGATCGCCCATCAGGTCGCGAAGGGCCAGGCCGCCTGCCTCGCCGTGATCGCGAATGTGGGAAAAGGTGTGGCCGACATCGTGCAGCAGCCCCGCCACCTGAAGACCGATATCCTCGGGGCGCTCGGCCTTGAGAATGGCGGCACATTGCAGGCCATGATCCATCTCGCTCAGGCCCTCGGCCTCGTCGGAAGGGGTGTGGATCATTTCCTCGAGGAAGGCCTCCAGGGCCTCCACGCTCGTAAAGGCGATGGATGCGGTGTCGCTCATGATGTCTCCTCGCCCCAGCCCGGGGGCATCTGCGGCCATCGTCCGACGCCGCCCTTTTCGATCAACAATCCTGTCAGGGTGCGTTCCTGGATCTGGGCCTTCCAGGTCAGCATGGCCTGGGCCTGGCCGAGGATCACAGACGGGTCCGTGACGGCCGTGCGCCAGGTGGGGTCGGCGGCCAGGTCAAAGCAGAGCCAGGTGCCATCGCCGAAATGCACATAGGCCGTATCCTGGGTCCGCAGCACAGCCAGGTTCTGGCGTTCCAGACGGCGGTCCCACGGCCAGGCGTGGGGGCCGCGGGGAATATTGCTGTAGCGCCAGTCAAACTCCCAGTGGGCGGCATCGCGCCAGTGGGGCGGTGCCTCGCCCTTCAGAAAGGGCGTCAGGGGCAGGCCGTCACATTGGGCGGGCACGTCCTGGCCCATGGCATCGCAAAGGGTGGGAAAAAGGTCGATGTTTTCTGTGAAGGCCTCGACCACACTGCCGTGGCCGGCCGGCTGGCTCGGGTCACGGACCAGACCCAGGATATGATAGCTCTGGTCGAAGAAGCCGGCCTTCTGGACCATGCCGTGGTCGCCCAGCTGCTCACCGTGGTCAGCCGTGACGATGATCAGGGTGTTGTCCCACTGGCCCGAGGCCTCCAGCGCCTGCCAGACGCGGCCCATCTGGTGATCGACCTCGCTGATCATGCCGAAATACTGGGCCTGGAGCTTGGCCATCTCCTCAGGTTCTGAGGGGGCCGCCATCAGGGGATGGCGCATGAGGCCGTCATGGAGCTTGTGGCGATCCTTCGACACGGCAATCGGGGCCGGGATAGTCGCTGGATCATACATCCGCGCAAATTCACCTGCCGCCGCATAGGGCGGATGTGGGCGGAAGTGGGAGATATGGGCGAACCAGGGCCCCTCCTGACGGGGGATCCAGTCCAGAAGCTGATTGGTCAGGAAGGCGGTCAGGCTGTGGTCTGCGGGGCGGTCCGGTTCGCTGTTCTGAGCGGCCTCGAGGTCGTCGGAGACTTCATAGCCCAGGCTGCGGAGCCAGGCGGTCCAGGGGGTGGAATCCGCCCCATTCAGTTCCAGACCGACCTCGAACCCTGGCAGGACGCCTTCATAGTGGGCGAGGCGCGGGTCATTGGGACCGCTGGTCTGGCGCGGATCGACGCTCTGGTCGGTATAGCCGAACAGGGTGGGCCTATAGCCCGCCCTGACCCCCATACGGGCAAGGTTGTCGAAGCGGTCATCCAGGGGCGTGCCATTGGCCACCACCCGGTGATTGGACTGGTACATGCCGGTATAGAGGCTGGCCCGTCCCGGGCTGCAGGGGGCTGACTGGCTGTAATGCCTCGCCAGACGCACGCCCCCGGCCGCCAGCCGGTCCAGGTTCGGCGTGCGAACGACGGGATGGCCGGCACAGGACAGACAGTCTCCCCGGAACTGATCCAGGGTCACAAGGAGAATGTTCACGTCACGACCTCGGTGGAGTCCAGCCTGCACCGCCCGACCATAGGACGGTGCCATGACAGGCCCAAGTCAGGATAAGGCCAAAGTCAGTTTCAGGCGCTCACCCGGCTGCGCAGGGCGTTCATCCGGTCGATGGCCGTATCAGCCTCGGCCAGGATCCGCGCCACGATCTCGCCAGCTGGCAGGATATCGTGAACGCCACCGGCGGACTGGCCCATGGCAAAGCAGGAACTGTCGGCATCCAGCCCCTCGATCTGGCCGCCAATGCCCCCCATGACCCCGGCGCGCGACGACAGGGCTGCCTGCATCGGGAAGCCCTGGATCTCGCCCGGACGGGTTTCCCAGTCCTCGACATAGGGGTTCTTCTTCACCCGCATGGGCTTGCCGGAATAGCAGCGGGTGCGGATGGTGTCGTCATCGGCCGCCTCGACAATGGTCTGGCGATAGAGCTCACCGGCATGGGCCTCGGTAGAGGCGATGAAGCGGGTGCCCATCCAGACGCCAGTCGCGCCGAGGGCCAGGGCCGCAGCCAGACCCCGGCCGTCATAGAGCCCGCCCGCAGCGATCACCGGGATCTTCACGGCCTCGACGGCCTGGGCCACCAGGGGCATGGTGCCGACGAGGCCCGTATGGCCACCGCCCTCCCCGCCCTGGCAGATCACCGCATCACAGCCAGCCTGTTCGGCCTTGATGGCGTGTTTGACAGCCCCGCAGACCACCATGACCTTCAGCCCCGCGGCCTTCAGACGCTGCATGATCGGCATGGGCACACCCAGTCCGGCGATGAAGGAGGAGGCCCCTTCCTCGATGATGATCTCCACCGAGGCGGTGAGGCTTTCCGGCGAGGCGGCCAGAAGGTCGACGCCGAAGGGACCATCGGTGAGGCTGCGAACCTTGCGCATCTCGTCGCGGATGAAGTCCGGCGAACGCCCGGCCATGCCCAGGACGCCATAGCCCCCGGCATTGGTGACGGCCGCTGCCAGCTCGGCATAGGAAACCCCGCCCATGCCGGCCAGCATGATGGGGTGCTTGACCCCCAGAAGATCACAGAGTGGCGTGTGCAGACCCATGGCGGATCCTCCCGTTTATGTTTGATCCGACATTGGCGCCGCAGGGCAGGGCTGCAAACCGTGACCTTGCGGCAAGGCCCCTAGAAGATGGCGTAGCCGCCATCGATCAGGAAGCTGTCGCCGGTGTGGAAGGAGGAGGCGTCGGAGGCCAGATAGACGGCCATGCCGCCGAAATCGGCCGGCTGGCCCCAGCGGCGGACAGGCACGCGCTTGATGACATTGTCATTGAACTTGTCATTGCCCTGGGCCCCGGCGGTCATGTCCGTGGCGATCCAGCCCGGCAGGATGGCATTGGCCCGCACGCCATAGCGGGCATGTTCCACGGCAATGCCGCGGATCATGGAGATCACGGCACCCTTGGTGGCGGCATAGGCCTCGTTGCGGGCCGCGCCGTCGATGGCCGAGAGGGAGGAGATCACGACGAGCGAGCCACCGGCCCGGCCGCCTTCACCGGCCCGGGCGATCATGTGCTTGCAGGCTTCGCGGAAGGTAAAGAAGACCCCGTCCAGATTGACCGACAGGATCTTGCGATAGGTCTCGGTGGACATTTCGGCAAAGGAGGGCGACCCCGCCCCGATCCCGGCATTGGCGATCACGGTGTCGATGCGGCCCATCTTGTTGACGGCCTCGACCATGCCGGCCCGAACAGCTTCTTCGTCGGCCACATTGACCACCTGGGTCAGGACACGCACGCCGGTGGCCGCCAGGGCCGCCTCGGCATCAGCATTCTTCTTCGGGTTGGATCCCCAGATGACGATGTCGGCACCGGCCTGGGCCAGGGCCTCGACCATGCCAAAGCCGATCCCGCCATTGCCGCCGGTGACCAGAGCCACCTTGCCGGTCAGGTCAAAGGGTTTGTAGGCCATGATGCGGTTCCTCCCGGTTCAAACAGTTGTTGGGGAGGAATGGGGCCTGTCACGCCCCGGTCGTCAAGCCCTGGCCGCGCCTATTCGAGGCGGGCGGCAAAGGCATCCACGACGTTGTTGCCGCTGTAATCCACGACCTTGGGCTTGACGATCTGCTTGGCGAAGTCGGAGGTCACATAGCGGAAGTCCGGCTTTTCGGCCCGGGCCGTGTCCAGGATGATCCCGGCAATGTCGTCGCCGGTCTGGCCGAACTGGGCAAAGACCCCTTCGGATGCCCCCATATATTTGGCGATGAGCCCATCATAGGGGGCCTCGAAGCTGGCCAGGCCCTCGGCACTGGTGGCCCGGACATTGGCGACGAATTCGGTATTGATCGGACCCGGCTCGATCAGGCTGACCGAGACCCCCATGCGACGGGCTAGGGGGGCAAAGCCCTCCATCATGCCCTCAACGGCGAACTTGGCCGCGCAATAGGCCTCGTTGAAGGGCTGGCCGATCAGGCCGCCCACACTGGTCACCGAGATGATCCGGCCTGATCCCCGCTCGCGCATTTGGGGGAAGACCGCCCGGGTCATGTGCCAGACCCCGAAGAAATTGATATCCATGGTGCGGTGCAGATCATCATCGGTGGTCTGCTCGACACTGCCCAGGAAGCCTGCCCCCGCATTGTTGATCAGAACGTCGATGCGCCCGTAGCGCTTCAGAACCCGCTTCACCGCGGCCTTGACGGATTTCTTGCTGGCGACATCGAGGCGCTCGACGAAGATCTTGTGCCCGGCGGCCTTGGCCTTTTCCAGCAGGGGCTTCTTCTTGGAGGTGTCGCGCATGCTGGCGACAGTCACATAACCTGCGGCTGCGAATCTGAGCGCGGTATGGAAGCCTACGCCACTGGATGTCCCAGTAATCAGGACAACGGGTTGATCCCCGGTCTTTGTCTTCGCCATGCTGTGGCCCCTTCTTTTCAGGGCCACAACATAGCGTGAGCGGACTAAATCTCGATACCGCCCTTTTCTTCGATCTTGCCTGCACCGCTGACATCCTTGTGAAGGACGGGCGGACGGGTCATCAGGACAACATCTCCAGCCCCGCTGACCTCTATTGTGGCTTCATTGCGCGGGGCGATGGTGGCGTCCCCGGCCCCGGAGACATCGACATTGGCCTCGTCCGTGACCAGCTGGCCCAGCTGGGCATCACCCGAGCCGGAGATATCGAGGTCAAGGCGGCTGGCCGTGCCGCTGGCCGTGACATCGCCGGAGCCCGAGATGTCGATGGAGATGCGGTCCTGCTTGTAGCCATTGATGATCAGGGTCTGGGCACCGGAGACGTCAAAGGACTCGACCATGGGAGCGGTCATGACGATCTTCAGGCGACCGGCATTGAACATGGGCTGGTTGAAGCGGATCTGCCCATCGTGGATTTCGACCCGATCCACCGAGCCCTTGGGGCCGGAGACTGTGATCTTGGCCAAGGGACCCTGGGTGTAGGTGACGTCTGCAGGGACATCGAGGTCGAGGTTCCTGGATCCGTCCCAGGTCAGTTCCCGGGTGGTATCGGGCCCTGCGCCATCCACGCGGGGACCGTGGGGGCGGCCGCTATGCCACTCGGTGTCGCTTTCCCAGTGCCCGGACTTGTTCCAGGGGGCATCCGGCCACTTGCGAAAGGCTTCCGGACCGCCGGCGAGGTTGAGCCCAATGCCGAAGCTGGCGATGGAGAGGAAGAAACCGACAATGGCGACAAGGATCAGTGTGCGGGTCATGGCTCAGGTTCCCTGGGCTTCGAGCGCCGGCTTCAGCAGGCGGTAGTGGAGCCGGCCATACCAGACCAGCGCATTGATGAGGGCCGAGGTGGCCAGGGTGGTGACCGCCCCGACCGACAGGCCACCGGCCATCAGACCCAGGCCGGCAAACATGGCCGAGGCCGTGCCACCGGGGCCGTCATAAAAGGGCCCGGCAGCGAAGACGACACCGCCTGCAAAGATCACGGCTATGGCCGCGATGATGAAGCCCAGCAGGGTGCCGAACACCGACAGCAGGATGGGCAGCAGGATCAGGACATCCAGGGCCCCAAGGCCCAGGACCGCGAAGATCGCCCCCGTGGCAGCCGAAGGGCTGCGCTCGGATTCCCAGCGCTTGAGACCAGCTTCGAGGCGAAGTTCGCGGGCCAGGCGGGCGGGATCCCCCAGGGCAGCCGCGACCTCGGCCTCGGTGCGGCCGGCGGCCTCGCCTTCGGCAAAGTGGGCTTCATAGTCAGCCACCACATCGTCAATGGCCTTGGGCGGAAGCCCGGCAAGGCCCTGACGCAGGCGGGTCAAAAAGGCCTGACGGCTCATTGCGCACCTCCGAGGATGTCATTTACGGCCTGGGAGAAGGCCGACCATTCGGACTTCTGGGCCGTGAAGCTGGCCTGACCGGCAGCGGTCAGCTTGTAGTATTTGCGCGGTGGCCCGGCGGAGCTTTCCACCAGATAGGTATCCACCAGGCCGTCCGTCTGCATCCGCCTCATGAGCGGATAGATGGTGCCCTCACCCATATCGATCCCCTTGGTGAGGCGACTGGCAATCTCATAGGCGTAGGCGTCGCCGCGCGAGAGCAGTGCGAGCACGCATAGCTCGAGGACCCCCTTCTTCAGCTGAACCTGGACCGCTTCTGACACGTCAATCGCCTCTCGTTTTCACAACCTGGGTAATGACTACGACAAGGTAGCTGTCAGTGCAAGGTAGCTATCCATGAAAGATAGTTCATCTTGGTGAAGGCAGCCGAAGCCCCCTCAGTCGGCTATCGCCGACAGCTCCCCCTGAGGGGGAGCAATT
>CAIYZB010000020.1 GCA_903930545.1 uncultured Alphaproteobacteria bacterium | reverse complement strand
CAATTTCGATATCTAACCTGGATGGGTGCGGCGGTGATTTGCCACCGCACCCTCCGAGTCCTAGGCGGCGAGGAAGCCTTCCAGCCGCTGGCGGATGATGGTGTTGGCCTCGGCCATGATCCGGTCGATCAGTTCCTGGCAGGTGGGGATGTCGTGGATCAGGCCCGCGACCATGCCGCAGGACCAGGCCCCGATTTCCATCTCGCCATTCTGCATGATGCGCGGATAGACCCCGGCCACCTCGTTGGCGATGTCCTCGAACTTGATGTTGGCCCCCAGGGCCTTTTCCTTTTCCAGCAGACGCTCCACCCCGGCATTGACCAGGACCCGCTCGGTATTGCGCAGGGGGCGCATGACCAGACGGGTGTCCAGCTCGGAGGCCGCCACGATGGCCTGTTTGACGTTCTCGTGGACCGGGGCTTCCTTGGTGGCGATGAAACGGGTGCCCATGTTCATGCCCTCGGCCCCCATGGCCAGGGCGGCCACCAGCGAGCGGCCATCAGCCATGCCGCCTGAGGCGACGAAGGGGATCTTCAGTTCCTCGCCCGCCCGGGGCAGGAGGATGAAGTTGGGCACATCGTCCTCGCCGGGGTGACCACCGCACTCGAAGCCGTCGACGCTGACGGCATCACAGCCGATGGCCTCGGCCTTGAGGGAATGGCGCACCGAGGTGCACTTGTGGATCACCTTGATCCCGGCGTCCTTCAGGGCGGGCATCCACTTGGCCGGGTTGTTGCCGGCGGTTTCCACGGCCTTCACCCCGCCATCGATGATGGCCTTCACATAGCCCGGATAGTCAGGCGGGGTGACCGAGGGCAGGAAGGTCAGGTTCACGCCAAAGGGCTTGTCGGTCATTTCCCGGCAGCGGGCGATTTCCTTGGACAGGTCTTCCGGCGTGCGCTGGGTCAGGCCCGTGATGATACCGAGCCCACCGGCATTGGAGACGGCGGCGGCCAGCTCGGCGAGGCCGACATAGTGCATGCCTCCCTGGATGATCGGATGCTCGATGCCGAACAGGTCGGTGATGCGGGTCTTCATGGGGTGTTTCCTCGGCGTGGTGTTCTGTTTGAAGGCGATGAAACCGTCTTGCCCCTAAGTCAGGCAAGATGGTTCCTAGCTGTAGCGAACCTCTTTGGTTGCGACCGGAGCCGCGGATCGGGCCTCGCCAAGCGCCCAGGCCAGGTCGGTCAGATACTGGTCGGCCACCTGCGCATGGAAGGGCGACAGCATAAGGTGCAGGGACTGGGGCTCGGTGGTCAGGCTGGCAAACCAGCCCCGCTCCCTCAGCTTTGACCAGACGGCCAGGCTGGCCACATCAGGATGACGAAAGGCCACAATGCCAAGCTGGGGTTTGCCCAGGATCTCGAAGCCCAGGGCCCGCGCCCCGGCCTCGATCTTCTCCCGGGCCTGGGTGACCTGGCCCTGCTTCTCGCGATAGCCCGCGACGCCGAGGTGATTCATCACCGCCCAGGCCGCCGAGATCGCCCCACCGGGCCGGGTGCCGGCAAGGGTCGGGGTCACCATCCGGCCCCCCGGCCAGTCGCGCATGTCGAAGATCATGTGGGCCATCAGGTCCGCTGACCTGAAGAACAGGGTCGAGGCCCCCTTGGCGCAATAGCCGTATTTGTGCAGGTCAGCCGAGATCGACCGGACCCCCGCCAGCTCGAAGTCAAAGGGCGGAACATCGCCGCCATTCATCCGGACAAAGGGGGCGATATAGCCGCCGACACAGGCGTCGACATGCAGCCAGAGGTCCCGGTCCACAGCCAGGGCAGAGAGCTCGCCGATGGGATCGATGAGGCCAAAGGGAAAGTTGGGAGCAGACCCGACGATCATGATGGTGGCCTCGTCAGCCACCTCCCCCATGGCCTGAGCATCGGCCAGCATGTCGCGCAAGGGCACCCGGCGAACCTCGATCTCCATCAGGGCAGCGGCCTTGTCGAAAGCCAGATGGGCGGAGCGGGGCAGGACGATATTGAGCGGACCGGTGATCCCCCTAACCTTGCGGCCATAGTCCCGGGCCGCCTTGATGGCCATGGTGATGGAATCCGTACCGCCAGAGGTCATGACCCCGCTGGCCCCGTCCGGACCATGCAGCAGACCGAGACCGAAGCCGATCACCTCCTCCTCCATCCGCTTCAGGCTGGGGAAGGCGGCGGGGCCGAGGCCGTTCTCGGACATGAAGAGGCTATAGGCCTCCTTCTGGATCCGCTCGACCTCGGGGCCGGCATTGAAGACATAGACGGCCGTCTTGCCGTCCCGCCAGCGGACATCGCCCCCGGCATAGTCGGCCATGCGGGCCTTGAGCTGGTTCCAGTCGGTTCCGGTCTCGGGCAGGGGTTTGGACATGGATGACTCCGCTTTGCAGAAAGCCTAGCAGATGCGGACCTCGGAGGTCACCGGCTGGCTTTCCGATCCGGAGCCCGAACATGTCCGAGCTAAAGCCCCTGATCCAAAGCCATCTGGCCGCTCAGCTGGGCCAAGACCCGGCGGTGGAAGCGTTGGCTGGCTGGATCACCGATCAGGCCCTGGCCTGGACCCCGCCTGTCGTCCCCCTGCCCGAGATCGACCTGATTGTGGCCTATGCCTTTGGCAATCGGCCCCAAAGCGATGATCCGGCGGCGGAATCCTGGGGCGGCATGGTGGGCGGACCGGTCAATAGCGCCCTGGCCGATGCGGTGGCGCAGCTCCATGCCCAAAGGCCGGTCAGGATCTATGCCCAGTGGGAGATCGCCGACGACCTCGTCCGCCGCCACGGTCTTTCAGACGTGATCTCCATCCGACCCGAGACCGGACCCGATGGCCGTCTGATCTATCTCAGCACCGATGGCGTGGCCCGCGACATCATCAGCAGAGAAGACAGGCCCCTGGGTCGGGTCGCCATCATCGCCCATCGCGACCATGCCCGGCGCTGTGTCGAGGTGTCCCGCGCTGCCGGGCTCGATGCAGGGATCGCTGAGGGCCTGGACCTGCCCGGCTCCTATGATCCTAGGTCCGGTCAGGACTGGACCCGCAGCCGGGAGGCCTATCTGCTGCATGACCTCATGGCGCGGCTGATGGGCCGCCGGGCCGAGGCCCTGGCCCGGGTTCAGACCACCGTCACCTGAGGGGCACCGGCGTCCAGCCGCCCGACAACCCGGGTGGAGCCAAAGCCATCGGCAAGCGCCATGTCCAGCACGGTCTGGACCTGATCAGGGGCAACCGCGATCAGCAGGCCACCGCTGGTCTGGGGGTCGCAGAGCAGGTCTTTCTGCCAGTCCTCGATACCGGCAGGCAGGATGACGTCGGTGCCATAGCTGGCCCAGTTGCGCACCGCCGCCCCGGTCCGCACCCCGGCCCGGGCGAGGTCCTCGACCCCCGGCAGGACGGCGGGTCCCGCAATCTCGACCCGCGCCGCCAGACCGGCCCCCCGGGCGAGTTCGAGGGTGTGGCCCAGCAGGCCAAAGCCTGTGACATCGGTCACCGCATGAACCCCGGCCTGGTCGGCCAGCCGCGCCCCGATGCGGTTGAGCTGGGTCGTTGAGGCGATCAGGGCCTCATACCCTCCAGCGGCCAGTTTCTCCTGCTTGAAGCCGGCGCTGAGAACCCCGACCCCCAGGGCCTTGGTCAGGATCAGCACGTCACCCGCCTGAGCCGAACGATTGGTCAGGACCCGGTCAGGATGGACCAGGCCCAAGGCCACCAGGCCATAGATGGGCTCGACACTGTCGATGGAGTGGCCACCGGCAATCGGAATGCCGGCATCGGCGCAGACCGAAGCCCCGCCCGCCAATATGCCCTGGATGGTTTCCACCGGCAGCTTGTCGATCGGCATGCCCACCAGGGCCAGGGCGAAGATCGGGGTCGCCCCCATGGCATAGACATCCGACAGGGCATTGGTCGCGGCGAT
>CAIYZB010000019.1 GCA_903930545.1 uncultured Alphaproteobacteria bacterium | reverse complement strand
CGTCTACGCCACCGTCTTCAGCGCCGGGGCCCTGTTCATCCTTCGCCTCATCGCCAAGGGGCCGGATACTGAGGAGGCACCGCTTCAGACCCACGAGCCTCCAGGATCACCCCTGGGTGCCGCCATCGGGGAGGCCTGACATGTTCGGCTTTGAACTTTCGATGATCTGGGCCGTTCTTATCGCGGTCGCTGTTTTCCTCTATGTCGCCCTCGATGGCTTTGACCTGGGGGTCGGTATCCTGTTTCCCTTTGCCAAGGACGCCAATGAACGTGACCAGATGCAGGCAGCGATCGCTCCGGTCTGGGACGGAAACGAGACCTGGCTGGTCCTTGGGGGCGGGGGGCTGTTTGCCGCCTTCCCCAAGGCCTATGGAGCCCTGATGCCCGCGCTCTATGCGCCGATCATTCTGATGCTTCTGGCTTTGATCTTTCGCGGGGTGGCATTCGAGTTCCGCCACCACGGTCGTGGTCGCGGCAAGGCGTTCTGGACGGCCGCCTTTGCAGGGGGATCCTTGGTGGCCGCCTTTGCCCAGGGGCTGGTGCTGGGCGGCTTCATCCAGGGGGTGAAGCTGGAGCACGGGGTCTTCGCCGGAGGACCCTTGGACTGGCTGACGCCATTTTCCCTGCTGGTCGCAGCCTCGATCGTAGCGGGCTACAGCCTGCTCGGTGCCGCCTGGCTGGTCTTCAAGTCTGAAGGTGCGCTGTTCGAGCGGGCCCGAGGCTGGGTCAAGCAGGGTGTCCTTCTGACCGCAATGGCCATGGGGGCCGTGAGTCTGGCGACCTTGAACGTCGATCCAAGGGTGACGGCGCGATGGGGCCTGACGATGACCAGCGTCGACTGGCCGGTCTTCCTGAGGCTTGCGCCCTTGCCCATCATCGCGGGCGCACTCTGCTTGCTGTTGTGGCGTGGGGCTGAGGCCAGGCGGCATTTGCAGCCCTATCTCTATGCCGTTGGATTGTTCGCTATCGGTTATCTGGGCCTGGCCATCAGTCTGTGGCCCTACATTGTGCCCTTTGCCATGACCCCGGCCCAAGCAGCATCGGCCGACAATGCCCTGCAGCTTATGCTTTGGGGAGCCCTGCCCATGCTGCCGATCATTCTCGGCTACACCGCCTATGTCTATTGGATCTTCCGCGCAAAGGTTTCCAGTGATGCCGCCTATCATTGAAGGCCCGCCGGAACCCGGCAGCCTCCCCAAGTCCCTGGTCCAGCGCCTCGGCTGGTTTGTCGGTATCTGGCTTGCGAGCCTGGCCGCTGTTGCCGTGGTCGCCTATGGCCTTAGGGCCTTGATCCTCTGACGCCTAGGGCCGTTCAAAGATCAGGGCGTTCATGTCCTGGCGTTTGCTGAAGCCCAGAGCCTCATAGAGGGCGATGGCCGGGGCGTTGTCCGGATAGGTATGGAGGAAGGCGAGTTCGCCCCTGGCCAGGATACGGCCAATGACCTCGCGCATCAGCAGTCCGGCATAGCCGCGGCCTCGGGCATCGGGGTGGGTGCAGACTGCGCTCACCTCTGTGAAGCCAGCGGGTTTCATCCGCTCTCCGGCCATGGCGATGAGGTGACCATCCTGGCGGACCCCGACAAAGCGTCCCAGGCGATGGGTCCGGGCGACAAAAGGACCTGGCCGGGTGAGGGTGGCCAGCGCCAGCATCTCCACAGCGTCATCCTCGCCCAGGGGCAGGATCTCGATCCCGGACCTGGGGGCTGGGGTCAGGGCCTTGAGCCACATCTGGTTGATCGGGGCGGAGCTGACCAGGCTCAGGCCCGCAGGCAGGGCAGGGGGATTGTGCTCGATCATCCACGTCTGGCTGCCGGGAGGCACGAGGTCGATAAGCGCGGCTTCACACTCGCTGTCCTGCCGAGCCATGGCGGCAAAGGGTCCGTGGTCCGCCGGAAATCGCAGGGCCAGATCGCGACCCTCCGCCAGATAGGCCTGGCCAGAGGTCAGGGCCGACCAGACCGGCCTGTCCAGGGGATGGCTCATGCTGGAGCGATGAAGGGCTGGGCGACCTTCTGGAACACAGCCATGGCCTCAAGTCTGGCGGCATGGCCGCTCAGGACCGGGTAGTCGACCATATCCACCAGCCCTGGATGGGCCTCGGTGATGAAGCGGATAACGGCGGCGACGGCGATGTCGGGATGGCCGATCTGTTCACCGAACCAGTAATCCGTGGAACGGGCCTCACGGTCAGCCTCCAGCACCTTCAGCACGGAGGTGATCTGGGTGCGGCAACGATCGACCCAGATGTCGGAAACCTCGTTATGGAGGCGGCGCTCGTAAAAGAGGCTGACGGCCTTTTCGGCCAGACCAGTCGCCAGGGCCGCTACCTTCAGGGCCTGGTGTCGCTCAGGCTCCCTGGCCGGGAACATGGCCTGACCAGCCGGGGCGAGGCTGTCGAGATAGTCGAGGATCGAGTGGCTCTCGATCAGGACCTCGCCATTGTCGAGGACCAGGGTCGGCACCCGGGTCAGGGGATTATAGGGCCGGATCAGGTCGGTATCGCCGAACACGGACCAGGGCCTGTGCGCATAGGCGAGACCATAGAGCTCCAGAGCGATCCCGACACGGCGGACAAAGGGGGAGTCAAACTGGCCGATCAGGATCATGGTCATTCCCTCTTCTCGCCTTTCAGCAGGGCCACAATGGCCATGGCATGGCCGCGCCCCAGGTCGAACTCGTCCTTGAGCCAGTCAATAATCGCTCCGGCCTTCACACCTGGGGCAAGCTTGCCGTCACGGGTGAAACCCCTTTCCGAAGCCAAGCGCGCAAAATCCTCAGGCCCCTTGCCGGTCTTTGCGCGGATGTTGTCGATATAGGCCTGGAAGGACATCGAAATTGCGCTCCTGAGCGTGGACCCTTGAGGTGCCGATCTGATGATTGGGGTTCGGTTGGACCCTGACTCGTGCCAATGGCTATGAGAATGCCTCAGGCTGTCCAAATGGGCGGCCCAGATCAAGGCCCAGGACCCGCGCTATGATTTTTCTCTACGGTATCAAGGCCTGCGACACGATGAAGAAGGCCCGGACCTGGCTGGACGACCGGTCTGTCAATTACCGCTTCCATGACTTCAAGTCCGAACCCCTGGAACCCGAAACCCTGGATCGCTGGGTCAAGGCCGTGGGCTGGGAAGTGTTGATGAACCGCTCCGGCACCACCTTTCGCAACCTGCCTGACCACGAGCGCAAGGGCATGGACGAGGCCAAGGCCATCCGCCTGATGCTGGCCCAGCCCACCATGGTGAAGCGCCCGGTCCTGGATTTTGACGGCCACGTCATTGTGGGCTTCAAGGCTGAAAACTATGCGGCCGTCCTTGGCTGACCGGCTCGTCGTCTATCTGCACGGCACCCCTGGCGCGCCCGAGGAACTGGCAGCCCTGGTGCCCCGGCCACGACTTGATGGCCTCGAACTGGTGGGGCTGGAACGCCACAACCTGCCTTCCGACCTCTCGGGTCAGGACTTCATCCAGGCTGTGGCCCGCAGGCTGGCGGGCCTGGCTGGCGACCGTCCCATCCATCTGGTGGGGTTCTCCATGGGCGGCTGCATTGCCCTGAGAGTTGCAGCCCTGGGCAGCCTGCCCATCGCCCGGATGGACCTCATCGCGCCAGCTGGGCCTCTCGAACTTGGTGATCCCGCCCAGATGGCTGGAGGGGCTCTGTTTCGTATGGCGGCGCGACGGCCCAGCCAATTTCGTCTCATCACGGGTATTCAGGCCCTGGCAGCCCGGTTTGCGCCGCAGCTCATCTATCGCGCCCTGTTCTCGACCGCACAGGCCAGTGATCAGGCCATAGCTGCCGATCCCCGGTTTCAGTCCATCCTCACCGAGATCCTGAGGGGCGGATTTGGCCCCGGCTATGTTCGCGACATGCTCACCTATGTCGAGGATTGGGGCCCAGGCCTGGCAGAGGTCAGGTGTCCGACCCATATCTGGCAGGGCGATCGGGACAACTGGGTGCCTCCGGCCCTGGCAGAGGCCACCGGTCGAGCCTTGCCAAATTTGGTGACCCATTATCGACTGCCAGAGCAATCCCATTACGGGGCGCTCAAAACAGCATTGCCGCGCATTCTGGAGCAGGTGCGCGAAGAGGTCTGGGAGGACGCATGAACCGTCGACTGGCCCTGGCCCTGACCATCACAGATCTGCTGTTCCTGACCTATTGGAGTGTCTCGGCCCTTGATGCCCTGGGACTGATCTCCGTGCCGCCAGATCTTCTCTATGCCGGTCATGACGAGCCAAGGGTGGTGGCCTGGAACTGGTCGTTCCTGCCTCTTGATCTGGCCTTTTCGATTCTGGGTCTGACGGCCGTACGCGCGGCACGGGCGGGAAAGGCCATCTGGCGGCCTCTGGCGCTCATGTCCCTGGTCTGCACCATGATCGCCGGTGGCATGGCCGTGGCCTATTGGGGGCTGTTGAGAGAGTTTGATCCCCCCTGGTTTCTGCCGAACCTGGCCCTGCTGATCTGGCCGATGTTTTTCCTGCCGGGATTGGTCAGGGACATGGCTCGGTAGTTTTTTTCTTCGGCGCGCATCCAATCGGCCCCGCTGCGGCAATCAGTCCATGAAGTCAGGCCGCAAACATGGCCTGCCAGATGGAGATCGAAGGATGGAAGACCTGTTTCGCAGTTACTGGTGGCTGCTGTTTCCCCTGTTTGCCTTTGTGTTCGGGGCCTGGGATCGCTGGCTGTCCTACCAGCGCTCCCGCGACAGCCTTGACCTGATCAAGACCTATACTGCCCAGGGCAAGGAGCCCCCTGCCGAACTTCTGAAGCAGATCCGTGAGGATGATGCCGATGACTATGACAGCTGGACAGGTCGCCGGGGTCGCCGTCGTTATCGTCGCCACCCGCGCAGTGAGTTCCGCGGTGCGATCTTCACCGGATCCCTGGCCGCGGCCTTCTGGATTGCCTCGGAATATTCCTTTGTTCCTGGCACCGAAGGACCTTTCCGGCTGGTCGCCCTGATCCTGGGCTTCATCGCCGGGGCCAGCCTCCTGTCCGCCCTTCTGTTCTCCCGCGTCCGGGACAAGTGAGGACGGACGACCAGACTGAGGTCCTGAGCCTTGCTGCCCGTGGCGGCTCGGATCAGGCCTTTTCGCGTCTGGTCGAAGGCCATCAGGCCGCACTCAGGGCCTTTCTCAGGCGCGCGAGCGGCGACTGGGGTCTGGCCGATGACCTCGCCCAGGAGGCTCTGCTCGTGGCCTGGGAGCGGCTGGACCGCTTCGACCCGAAGACCAACTTCCGGGCCTGGTTGTTCGGCATAAGCTACCGTCTGTGCTTGGCGGCCCTTCGAAAGGAGCGCCGGGCCAGGGCTCGGGACAGGGCATGGCTGGAAACCCGCGGCTCCGTGACCTCTGCCGATATCGCCGACCGGATCGCCCTGGACCGTGCCATGGCTGAGTTGCCCCTGGAGCAGAGGGCCGCGGTAGCCCTTTGTCTCGCCGGGGATTTCAGTCACAGCGAGGCGGCAGAGGTCCTGGCCATGCCGCTCGGAACTGTAAAGAGTCACGTCACCCGGGGACGTGCAAAACTGATTGAGGCTCTCGGGGGTGAGGAATGACTGGCATGGATGATCGACTGAACCACCTGTTTGCCCTCGATGAGCCCGGGGTCTCGTCACCGAGATTCGTGGCCGAGGTCATGGAGGAGGTTGCCCGCCGTCGTTTCTTTCGCGACATCCAGACCCTTTGCCTTGCGACCTTTGTGGCTGCTGTCCTGCTGGTGACCGTCTGGCCCTTCATCGGCCCGGGTCTGGAGATCCTGATCCATTCCCTGACCCCGGCTTTGTTCGCCGGGTCCATAGCCCTTAGCCTTGTCGCTCTCACCAGTCGCCGGGGCCTTGCCCTGCTGGGGCTGGAAACATGACGAAGAATTCACCCGGGATTCTGCATCCATAGGGCCTGTCCCAAGTCTCTTTCCATCAGAAGCGGGTCAGGACAGGCTCGCAAACTGAAATCAAGTGAAGGAAACACACCGATGAACCCGGAAATCTTCATTCCCATTACCTTCTTCGCCATGGTCGCAGCGATCGTGATCGTGCCCGGCTACTTCAAGAGCCAGGAGCGCGGACGGCTGCAGGACACCCTGCGCGCTGCCATCGAGAAGGGGGCCCCGATTCCGCCGGAAGTGATCACCGCCCTGACCAGCGATGTGAAGCCGCCGCCTTCGCCCTATCGCGACCTGCGCACCGGTCTGATCTGGCTGGGTATCGCTGTCGGCTTTGCTGGTCTCGGCTTCGCGGTCAGTTTTGATGAACCCGATGCCCTGATGCCCATGCTCGGCGTGGCGTCCTTCCCGGCTTTCATCGGACTGGCCTTTGTCCTGATCTCGGCCATCGGTCGCGGCAAAAAGGCCTAGGTCGGTCCCAGGGGGAGACAGCCCCATGTCGGGCGCTCAAATTCAAACCTATTCCGCTCTGCACGACGTCGAGCTGGCGGCCCATGCGTCCGCCGGCGACCGCCGGGCCTTCGGGGAACTTGTGCGCCGTCACAGCTCCGGGGTCCGGGGCCTGTTGCGGCGCATGGGGGCCAGTCCGGCGGCGGCAGATGATGTTGCCCAGGACGCCTTTCTGGCGGCCTTCGAAAGCGTCACGGACTATCGCGGCGAAGGCACCTTTGCCGGCTGGGTCAAGCGGATCGCAGCGCGGCTCTATCTGCGAAGACTGCAAAGGGAAAAGCGTCTCGCTCACCTTGCGCAGGAGGCAGAGGCTGAGTTCATTCCGCCGACCGATCCAGACGCTGCAGGACGGATCGATCTGGATGAGGCCATGAAAGGACTGGGGGAAGCGGAACGGATCTGTGTGTCCATGTGCTACGGCGCAGGACTTTCTCACGCCGAGGCCGCCGATGCCTTGAACCTGCCACTTGGAACGGTCAAATCGCATGTCAAACGTGGTCTGGAGAAGCTCAGAGCGCGACTGGCACCGGGATCCGGTGCGGAAACTGAGGGGAGGCGGGTCAATGGCTGACGAGTTTGAGCGTCGCCTGGAGCGACTGTTCGGCGAGGCACCCTTCTTTGCCGATGCCGAGGTCTTCGCCTTGGGTGTCGAAACCCGTCTGGACCGGGGCTGGAATATCCGTTCCGTCCTGATCGGGGCCGCCGGTCTGATGGGCGGTGTTCTCGGGGTCAGCCAGTTGTTGATGTCCAACTTCTTCCATCGCGTGGGGGAGGCCTCCGAGGGATCCGCCCGGGCGCTTGAGGTCGGGGTTGCGAAAATCACCCCTCAGGTTGAGCTGATGTCGATGGTTTCGGGGGACTGGGGGGTGATCAGTCTTGCCGGTGTCACGGCCATTTTTGCCATGGCTTTTGTCCTCAGCCGGGTGATCGAGGAAATCTGATCTGAACCGCATGGGCGGCCTGAGGCAATCTTCCCCTCGGGCCGCCTCAGCGCGATTGCGGTATTGGCCCGCTCGCTATAGGTTCCGCCGCTCGAAACCCCATGCGCGCGATCGCGGAGTCCCTTTAAGTGTCGGATGTCTTTGAAGAGGTCGAGGAGCAGCTCCGCACCGAGCGCTACAAGGCTATTGCCCTGAAGGCGATGCCCTGGGTCGCTGGCGGCCTGGGAATTCTGCTGGTGGTCATG
>CAIYZB010000018.1 GCA_903930545.1 uncultured Alphaproteobacteria bacterium | reverse complement strand
GGGTCCGCCTAAGGATCCCCTGTTCGTGGTGGTTTTCCCCCAGGGGATAGACCGCCACCTCGCCGCCCCGCCCCCGGGCAGCAATGATCGACAGCTCCCGGGTGAAATCGGCCGCCGCTTCCAGGATCGAGGCCTTGGCTCCGAGGCCCTGGAAGACTCCCTCGGCCTCGACGGGATGTTCGACCCAGTGCTGGCCCTTGCCGTCATACCCATCGCGGCGGGTCTTCAGCAGGGAAGGAACCCCCAGGAAGCCGACCGCCTCAGCCAGTTCCTCGAGATTGGCGACCGGGGCAAAGCGCACCGTGGCCACGCCGGACTCGTTCAGGAAGGTCTTTTCCGCCACCCGGTCCTGGGCCACGGCCAGGGAGCGGGCATTGGGTGCTACCTCGGCCCCCAGTTCGGCCAGAAGGGCGACAGCGGCGGCAGGGACGTTTTCGAACTCATAGGTGATGACCGAGGTGCAGGCCGCCAGCTCAGCCAGGGCCTTGGGGTCATCATAGGCCGCCTGGATGGTGCGGGCGGCCACGCGGGACGCCGGAGAATCGGGCTCCGGCTCCAGGATCACGACGTCGAAGCCCAGACGAGCGGCGGCCAGGGCCAGCATCCGTCCCAGCTGCCCACCCCCCAGAATGCCGATACTGGCGCCAGGCGCGAGGGGAAAGGTCATGGTCAGTCCTCGACCGATTCAGGGATGGCCGCGGTCTGGGCCGCCGAGAATTCAGCGACTTTCCGGGCAAGTTCAGGATCCGACAGGGCCAGGATGCGGGCTGCCAGAAGGGCGGCATTGCGGGCTCCGGCCTCGCCTATGGCAAGGGTGCCCACGGGAATACCCCCCGGCATCTGGACGATGGACAACAGACTGTCCATGCCTTTCAGAGCCCGGCTCTCCACCGGAACCCCAAGGACCGGCAGATCAGTCAGGGAGGCGGTCATGCCTGGCAGGTGGGCCGCGCCCCCGGCCCCGGCAATGATGACCTTGAATCCAGCCGCCTTGGCGCCTTGCGCAAACTCCACCATCCGGACCGGTGTGCGGTGTGCCGAGACCACCCTGGCCTCATAGGCAACGCCGAGGGCCGCGAGCTGGTCAGCGGCATGTTTCATCACCGGCCAGTCGGATCGACTGCCCATGATGATCGCGACGGGCGCGGTCGTGGCGCTCATATTGGCTAAATCCCCTTGGCGGCGAGGCGCGGAGTATAGGCACCACCTTTGCGCCCGCAACCAATGGCGGTTACGATTCTCATCACACAGGTGTTTTCGGTGATTCTCTCCCGATGAAAGTGACTGGCGCACAGACCGAGGCCTTTTCCGCGATCCGGAAACGCGCCCTCGCCCAGGCCGGGGCCCAGGCCCGGGCCGATGCCCCCGGCCCGGCCGACAAGACCGCTTTCCTCGGCCTGACCGAGGCGGACCTGACCCCTGCGGTCCAGAATGCCGTCAAGACCCTGCTCACCGAGATCGATGATCTGCGCGGTGAGGTCGGCCGCCTGAAGGCGCGCCTGGCCGAGGTTGAGGTCCTGGCGGACCGGGATGCCCTGACCCCCCTGCTCAATCGCCGCGCCTTTGTTCGGGAGCTTGGCCGCATCCGCACCTTCTCCCAACGCTATGGCTCCCCGGCCAGTGTGGTCTATTTCGATCTGGACGGGTTCAAGAACGTCAATGACCGCTTCGGCCATGCCGCCGGCGACGAAGCCTTGAAGGCCGTCGCAGAGCGCCTGCAGGGCCAGGTCCGAGACAGTGACATCCTGGGCCGTATGGGCGGTGACGAGTTTGCCGTCATCCTGGTCCAGGCCGACCGCGCCACCGCCGAGGCCAAGGCCCAGACCCTGGCCAATGCTGTGGAACAGAACCCCATGAGCTTCGGGGACTGGTCTGCGCCCCTGCACATTTCCTATGGGGTCTGCGAGATCACGCCGGACATGGAACCCGAGGCCATCGTTGCCCAGGCCGACGCCGCCATGTTTGCCCGCAAGCGGGACCGTTCAGCGGCCTGAAGGCGGCCCTGGGGCCCCCTCAGTCAGCTTCGCTGACAGCTCCCCCGGAGGGGGAGCAATT
>CAIYZB010000017.1 GCA_903930545.1 uncultured Alphaproteobacteria bacterium | reverse complement strand
GGGCCAGGGGCTGATCGACCATCACATGGTGCGCCGAGTCGGGAATGGCGATTTCCGGCATGTCTTCCGGCAGGGGCGAGGGCTGGCCGCTATTGCGACGGGACTTCACCACCGAGTTTTCCCCATAGATATGGATCAGGGGAATGGTGACCTTGGGCGGGCCATCCGCCGTCATCCCCATCATCACCGAGCGGTCCAGCTTGGTCCACATATTGGGGTCGAAGCGCCAGGCAAAGCCTTCGCCTGAGCCATCCTCAAGGGGGGCGGACTTCAGCGACCGCCGGGCAATGAAATCGGCCACGAAGAGGTTGCCAGCCACCTGGGGCGGCATGAAGCGGAAGCGGGCCAGGGCCGCCTGGATGGTGGGATAGACTTTCTGGGCGCGGTCAGACGTCGGGATGTTGCGCACCTGCTCCATGCGCTTGGCCTCGTCGGAGTTCGGCGGCGGGCCGCCAAAGCCGGTATCCACCAGGATGGCGGCATGGATGCGCTCAGGATGGGCGGCAGCGGCAAAGAAGACCTGGGAGCCCCCAAAGGAGTGACCGATATAGATGGGCTTGCGTCCGCCCTCATAGAGACCGGCGGCCTGGGCCACGGCCTCGGCATCCTCGGCAAAATCCTGGAAGGCATAGGAGTCACGCCATTCCGACGCCCCCATTCCGGCCAGGGACATGGAGGCCACCCGGAAATCCTCGGCCAGATAGGGGGCGATGAAGCTCCACCAGTCGGCATGGGCGGAATTGCCATGGACCAGAAGCAGGCCGGGCTTGCCCACCTCGCCCCAGGTCAGCATCTCGATCTGGGTGCCCAGGGAGGTGACGAAGCTGCGCTCCGGCTCCTTGGCCACGGCATCCCTGAACCACTGGGGCGCGTCCGGCTCCTGACCCTGGAAGGGCGCGAGCGGGGCCTGGACCTCAGGCGGCAGGGCACCGGGTTCCGAATGGATCGGGCGGTCGTCATATCCGACCGGCGCACCGGCCTTGATTGCAGCGTCCATGGACATGGCTAGATCCTCACGCCTCCCGATAGCCCGCCTTGCGGACGATCGAGCGGATTCCTTTGTAAATACCGGTACCGGTGATCAGGGTGCGCTCACCGCACCAGATCCGGCCCCGAACTGTGAAAACATCGTCCTGTTCAGCAATAATCTCGCTGGTCCCCTCCACCCAGTCGCCCATATGGGCACCGGACAGGAAGTCGGTGGTCAATCGCACCGTGACCCAGCCCATCTCGCGCTTGTTGGACACAACCCGTCCCCAGGCCATGTCCGCAAAGCTCATCAGCATGCCGCCATGGCAGTTGTTCATGCCATTGGCGTGGTGCTCTTCCACCCGAAAGGCCATCACCTCATCGCCATTGTCGTGCCGCACAGAATAGAACGGCCCGACCGTGCGGCCGAAACCGCGCTGCCAGAGGTTGATGACATAGCCGTCCGGGACAACCGCAGACTGGCCTTCTGTAAGATCGTCAGACATCGCGCAAGCTGACTAAACCCCACCGGAAAAATGGCAAGGCCTGATGACGCCTTGACCTGGTCACTGGACAGACCGCCCGGCGAGGGTTTAGGGGGTTTGACCATGTTCCGACGTGCACAGGCTCCGGCTGGCTGGCGGGCGATGGCTATGGCCCTCGCCACCCTGGCCATTGCCCTGCGCATCCTTCTGCCCGCCGGCTTCATGCTCCAGACCTCCGGCAGTGACCTTCCGGGCCTGGTGATCTGTACTGGCCAGGGGGCCATGACCCTGGCGGCCGATGGCACCCTTCAGTCTGACACCGAAGACAGGTCGGCAGCCAATACTGAGACCCACCCTTGCGCCTTTTCCTCTGCCGTTGTGGGCTTTGCCGCCCCCCTCGCCGTCGGGGTGGCCCTGTCTCTTCCCCTGTCCAGCCCGGTCACCGCACCGCGCCTGATGACCCAGCGCCCGGGCCTCGGCCTGGCCGCACCGCCGCCGCCCACGACCGGCCCCCCAATCCAGATCTGACACGGCCCTTCATCCCGGCGCGCCCTGGCGTGACCGGCCCCCTGTCTGATTTCCGGATACCCGAACCATGTTCCGTCAAACCCTCGCGGGCGCATCGCCGCGCGTTCTGGCCCTGGCCCTAGCCTCGTCCCTGCTCATTCCCCTTTCTGCCATGGCCGAGGAGGCCACTCCTGAAGCGGGGGCCGAAACCGGGGTCGCCGAAGTTCTCGTCATTGGCCAGGGCGATCGCCCCATCACCGTCCAGCCCCGCGGCCTGTCCGTCTCCCTCGGCCAGACCGAGTTCGAGGCGATCAACGCCATCAATGTCGAAGACCTGATGAAATACGCGCCGAACTTCTTTGTGCGCAAACGCTTCGCGGGGGACGACAATGCCGTCGTTGCCCTGCGCGGAGCCAATACCGTCCAGTCGGCCCGGACCCTGGTCCTGGTGGATGGTTTCGTCGTCTCGAACTTCCTGGGCAACCGGTTCGACTTTCCACCCAAGTGGAATGTCGTGGGCCCGTCCGAGGTGCGTCAGTTCGATATCGTCTATGGACCCTATTCCGCCCGCTATGGCGGCAACTCCATGGGCGGGGTGATCTCGGTCACGACCCGCGAGCCTGAGGGACAGGAGGTCTATGCCTCGGCCCAGACCATGGTGATGCCGTTCCGCGAATACGGCTTCAACCAGACCTTCGAAGGCTACAGCTTCGAAGGCGGTGCGGCCTACAAGCAGGCAGAAGGTCCATGGAGTGTCCGCGGCGGCTTCCGGCACTTCGACAATATCGGTCAGTCCATGACCTATAACCTGCTCACCCCCACCACCGGGACCGGCACCGCTGTCACCGGGGCCTATGACGATAAACGCCTGGCGACCCCGGTCTTCGGCGGTGCCTCTCCGGTGCACGTCATGCAGGACCAGTTCCGCCTCAGGGTGGGTTACGAGGCCGAAAATGGCTGGAAGGTCGAGGGGATGTATTTCGCCTGGCTGACCAACCAGGATCTGACCGACACTCGCTCCTTCCTCAAGGATAGTGCCGGCAACCCGGTCTATCAGGGCAAGGTGACCTTTGGTGGCAAGACCTGGAATGCCACGGGCCTTACCCAGTCCGAAACCGACCGCACGGAGTATCTTGGCGGGCTGAAGCTCAGTGGCGATCTGGCTGGCTGGAAGACCTCGGCCAATCTCTCGCGTTACTGGATCGCCAGACAGGATGCCCGCACCTCCCGGGACTATCTGACCGGGGCCGCCAATGGGGCCGGCACCCAGACCCTGGCCGGCACACCCGGCTGGTGGACCGGAGATGCCAGTCTGGAGCAGGAATTCGGGGCCCACCATCTGGCCTTCGGGGTCAATGCCAACCTCTACGAGACCGAGCAGACCACCTACAACACCACCCGCTGGCACAATGCCGCCACACCCACCTTCTCGGCAGCCACCTATGGCAAGACCAGCCTCTGGGGGGTGTTTGGCGAGGATGTCATCGATCTGGGCAATGGCTTCCGTCTGACGGCAGGCCTGAGATACGACCGGTGGCGCGCCTTTGATGGCGGCATTGCCAAGCTTGTCGGCATCGCCCGCACCGACAGTTCCTATCCGGTGCGGGAAGACGACTCCCTCAGCCCCAAGCTAAGCCTTCAGGGCCGGTTGCCGGGTGATGTCGACCTTCAGGTCAGTCTGGGCAGCGCGGTTCGCTTCCCCACTGTGGGCGAACTCTTCCAGGGCCGGATTGACGACATCACCCGTCAGATCGACCCCCAGAGCTTCGATCCCAATCTGAGGCCGGAAAAGTCCCAGGACGCCAGTCTGATCCTGCGGCGCAGCTTCGGTCCGGTGAGGACCACCACCAGCCTGTTCTACCAGAACATCGAAGACGCCATCTTCTCCTTCAATGGCCTGAACCAGTTCGGCACCGTCATCTCATCCTACAAGAACGTGGATGAGGTCCGGCAGTATGGCTTCGAGGTGATCCTGGAGGCCAGTGATGTGCTGGTGGACGGTCTGGACATCGACGCCAATGCCTCCTGGATGAATGCCGAGACGGTGAAGAACGCCGCCGCTCCGGCTGCTGAAGGGGTCATGTTCCCCAGGATCCCGGCCTGGCGGTCCAATGGCAATATCCGTTACCGGATCAGTGATGACTGGAAGGCGTCCGTGGGCTGGCGCTACGGCTCCCGGCCCAATTCGGACCTGTTCGGTCTGTCCCGGGGCGATGCCTACGGCTTCCAGAGCGAGTACCTGACCATCGACAGCCGCCTGTCATGGGACATTACCGACAGGGCCCAGATCGGGCTGGGCATCGACAACCTGTTCAACACCCAGGCCTATGTCGCCCATCCCCTGCCCCAGAGGACCTTTGTCCTCGACGTGAAGTCCCGTTGGTGAGGGTGAGATGAACAGCACGCAGGACAGGTCCGACGCCCGCCGTCACATCCTCGACTATCGCGCGATCTGGCGCTGGCACTTCTATGCCGGGCTGTTCTGCGTGCCCTTTGTCATCATCCTGGCGATCTCCGGGTCGATCTTCCTGTTCAAGCCCCAGATCGATGCCTGGCTGGACCAGCCCTATGACCAGCTGGTCCTGACTGGGGGGCAGGTCAGTGCCGAGGCCCAGGTCAAGGCTGCCCTCGCTTCCGTACCGAACTCGAAACTGAAATCCTATGAGGTCCGGGCCCAGAGGGACGATGCCGCCCGGATCACGGTCTCGACCGAAGACGGCGCGGTCCTGGTCTATGTCCATCCGGAGACCAACAAGGTCCTGAAGGTGATCGCCGAGGATGACCGCTTCACCGAGGTGGTTCGGACGATCCACGGGGAACTTCTCCTAGGGGATCGCGGCTCCCTCATCGTGGAATTGGCCGCCTCCTGGGCCATCGTGATGATCATTACCGGCCTCTATCTCTGGTGGCCCAGCCAGTCTCAGGGCCTTGCGGGTGTGCTCTATCCGCGCCTGACAAGGGGGCGAAGCCTGATGTGGCGCGACCTGCATGCCGTGACCGGGGTCTGGGTTTCGACCCTGGCCCTGTTCCTGCTGCTGACCGGTCTGCCCTGGACCACGGTGTGGAATGGCGGGTTCAAGGAGGTGCGACGCCTGACAGGCCTGACCGGCGTGAAACAGGAATGGAGCACCAGCCGCAGCACGGAAGCGGCGGACGACCACGCCGAGCATAGGTCCAGCACGGCTGAGATGCCCGGGATGGACCCCGCGACCCATATGGCGATGTCGGGCGTCTCTCTCGACAGGATGGTCCGCGCGGTCCGGACCCTGGACCTTCCCCCGCCGGTGCTGATCTCCCCGCCATCCAAGGGCAAGGGATGGCGTAGCGCCCCGACCTGGACAGCACGGTCTGACACTCCCAACCGTCCCTTGCGGGTCACCCTGACCCTCGATCCCGCAACAGGCGATGTGCTTAAGCGGGAGGGGTTTGGGTCTAAGCATCCCATCGACCAGGTCATCGGCTATGGCATTGCGGCCCACGAGGGTCAGCTTTTCGGGCTGCTCAACCAGCTGCTGGGGGTGCTCACCGCCCTGGGTCTGATCCTGCTGAGCGTGAGCGGCTATGTCCTGTGGTGGCGCAGGCGACCGGTCGGCGAACTCGGTGCCCCCATCATCCTTCCGGAGCACAGGGTCGGGGCAGGACTGTCCCTGATCATCGTCGGGCTCGGGCTGTTCCTGCCCGTCCTGGGGATATCCCTGATCGCCGTGGGTCTGGTGGAGGTCTTTATCCTGCGCCACCTGCCTGGGATCAGGACCTGGCTGGGTCTGAGGATGGCCCAATGACCGACATCACCCGCCGCACCCTATCAACCCTCACAGCTCTCGCCGCCCTCGCCGGCCCCGGAACTGGAGCCAAGGCCATGTCCACACCCGCATCCCCGCCCCGCAGGGAAGAGATCGCCTTGCTGGTCTATCCCGGCATGACGGCCCTCGACCTCATCGGACCCCACCACATGTTTGCCGCCATGATGGGCGCGCATGTCCATCTGGTGGCCAAGTCCCTCAGCCCCGTCACCAGCGATCTGGGCGTGACCATCACCCCCACCACCACCTTTGCCGACTGCCCAAGGGATCTGACCGTCCTCTTCGCCCCGGGCGGCACCCTCGGCACCCTGGCGGCCCTGGCCGATGACGAGACCCGGGCCTTCATGGCTGATCGCGGATCAAGGGCGACCTATGTCACCTCGGTCTGTACCGGAGCGCTGATCCTGGGGGCGGCCGGTCTGCTCAAGGGATATCGCGCCACAACCCATTGGGCGGCGAAAGAGGTGCTGGCGGATTTCGGGGCCATCGCGACGGAGGGCCGCGTGGTCCGAGACCGCAACCGGATCACCGGGGGCGGGGTCACGGCCGGGCTCGATTTCGGCCTGACCATGGTGGCTGAACTTCGGGACGCGACCTATGCCCAGGGGGTGCAGCTCCAGGCGGAATATGATCCCCACCCGCCCTTCCAGGCAGGGTCCCCGGCCACCGCTCCGGCCGAGGTCGTGGCGATCGTCGCCCCGATGGCCAAGGCCTTTCTGGGCATGGCCCATGCCGCGGCCCGCAAATACGGCGGCTGAGACCCCCTCGGTCAGCTTCGCTGACAGCTCCCCCAGAGGGGGAGCAATT
>CAIYZB010000016.1 GCA_903930545.1 uncultured Alphaproteobacteria bacterium | reverse complement strand
GTCGCCTCCCCGTGATGCAGCCAGTTCAGCCAGGCCCCATAGGCCGGATCATCCGGGGCGACGGCCAGGGGGCCGCCATGGCGGGTGGCCAGGTACTGAACAATGGCCGCCGATTCCGTCATCCTCGTCTCCCCGTCGATGAGGAAGGGGATGGTGCCCAGGGGATTGATCTTCAGATAGTCCGGCTCCCGCACCCGGGGCGGAAAGGCCAGCAGCCTCAGCTCATAAGGGATCTGCAGCTCCTCCAGGGCCCAGAGGGCCCGGAAGGAGCGGGCATCCGCACAGTGATAGAGGATGGGAATGCTCATGCCTCGGGATAGACCGCCGGGCGCTTCTGCATATTGGACATCACCGCCTCCACCTGGTTCGGCCCGCCGATCAGGGCCCCCTGTTCGCGGCTCTCCTCCAGCAGGATGGCCTGCTGGTCGGCCTCAGCCATGAAGTTGATCAGGCGCTTGGCCCCGCGGATGGCCGTCGGGCTCTTGGAAGCAATCTCCCGGGCCACCGCCATGGCCTCGGCATGGGGATCGGCGCAGAGGCGGGTGGCGAGACCCAGGCGATAGGCCTCCTCTCCGTCAAAGATCCGGCCCGTATAGGTCAGTTCCCGGGCCACATCGTCCCGCAGCAGGGTGCGCAGGAGGACCATGCCGGCCATGTCGGGCACCAGGCCCCATTTGATCTCCAGAATGGCCATGCGGGTATCAGGCGCGACGAAGCGCATGTCGGCCCCGAGGGCCAGCTGGAAGCCGCCGCCAAAGGCCACGCCGTGCACCGCCGCAATCACCGGCACCACCTGTTCGCGCCAGACCATGACCGCATGCTGGGCCCGGTTGGACCCGCCCGGGGTGCGGTTGGGGGTCAGAAGGGAATTGCCTGACCGATCGCGGGGACCAGAGGCCATGGCCGCGAAATTTCCCATGTCGAGACCGGCACAGAAGGCGCGCCCCTCTCCGGACAGGACAATGGCGCGCAGGCCCGGGGTGGTCTTGAGGGACTCGCCGGTGTCGATCAGGGCCTGGAACATGGCGTCGTCCAGGGCATTCATCTTGTCGGTCCGGACCAGGCGCACATCGGCGACCCCGTCGGTGATCTCAACCCTGATCCGCTCTTCCATCTCGTCCTCCCGGGAATTTTATGGGGCGCAAGCTGGCACCAAATCCCGCGAAGGCAAAGCCTGACCCAAGGTCAGTCGGTGGCTTTTGACCCCGGCATGACCACATGGGCCGGTTCCCCGGCCAGGCTTTCCAGGATCGGGGCCTCGTCATACTGGGCATCGCGGTGATCCAGCTGGCGACGGATCTCGGCGTGCTTTTCGGCATCCAGCCGCCAACCGATGACACAGGCACCGCCCAGCATCACAAAGACGATAGGCCCGACAATATAGGACAGCTCCAGGGCCTGGATGGCCTCCGGGGTATTGGCCCCGTGCTTGGTGGCGTCATAGCCAAATCGCGCCAGCAGGGGGAAGGTGATGCCGATGGCAAAGGCCGAAGCGATCTTGGCCGCCAGGGTATTGAGGGCATAGATCAGGCTGATCCGTTCCTTGCCCTGGTCGAGACGGACCTCATCGCCGACATCGGCGAGCATGGCGCGGATCATCAGGTCGAAGCCGGCGGCCATGAAGCCGCACCAGAACATGACCGGGATGGCCATGGGCACATTGCCCTTGGGCACGATCAGCACCCCGCACAGGCCCAGGGAATAGGCCGTGGTGGTGATCATCAAGGTGCGGTGCTTGGAGAATTTCTGGGCGACCCGGGCGGTGACGGGGGCCCCGACAATGCCCGCGATCACATAGACCAGCAGCAGGATGGAGGCCTCCTCCCCACTGAACTGCCGGGAGTCGGTGAAGAAGAAGACATAGAGGGCGCTCATCCAGCCCGGGCCCAGGGTCAGGGCCATCTGGGCCAGGAACAGCCGCAACAGGTCCGGCTTCACCAGCAGGGCCCAGTAATCCTTCAACTCGAACTGGCTGGCCGCGACCTCCCGGGCAATTGTCTCCGGGGTGCGCCAGCAGACCAGGGCCAGGGTGAGGGGGATCAGGGCCAGGATGAACCAGCCCATATTGGGAACCGTATGGCCGCCCTCGAAGCCGAGACTTGAGGCCAGGATGGGGATCAGCAGGACCGCAACGGCCCCGGTCACACCGACAGCAGCCAGAACCCCGAAGACCCGGGAGCGTTCGTCATAGGACTTGGTGAGGGTGGCCCCCCAGGCGGAGTGAGCCAGACCGATGATTGAGGTGCCGAGATAATAGACCAGGAGCCAGAAGATCAGATAGCCAGCCCCGATCCCGGCCTTGGCCAGGAAGAGCTGATAGACCGAGACCACCAGGATGGGCCCGCCGATGATCATCCAGACCCGGTAACGGCCCCAGGGGGTCCGGGTACGGTCCATGATGACCCCGAGAACCAGGTCCACCCCGATATCCAGAAGCCGCACGGTCGCCCAGGCCGCCCCGACCACGGTCAGGCTGACCCCCAGCTGACTGGCAAAGAACGGCGGCAGATAGACCGAAACGGCCACGGCCAGAGCCCCGAGGGGCAGGCTGATGGCGGAAAAGGACAGGACGGTCGGCAGGGGCAGCCAGGCTCTGTCAGGGGTCGTCGAAGCCAAGATCAGGCATCCTTCAGAGGCATGGGCAGCAAGATCGCCACCTGAAGCGGTCCGGCCCGCTCACGCAAGCCGGAAGATGGGATCAGAGCTTCAGAAGTCGCCGAATCTGGTCCAGTCCACGCTCAGGTGGTCCGCCATAGCCGATGGGCTCGAAAAACTGCCCCTTGGCGTCAAAGAGCAGGATGGCTGTGGAGTGGTCCACCGTGTAACCGCCCGGCACCTCGACCTTCTTGTAATAGACCCGATAGGCCTTGGCCGCACTGGCCACAGCCTCCGGGCTTCCGGTCAGGCCCCGGATCCGGGGATCGAAATTGGACAGATAGGTCTTGAGCTGGACGGGGGTGTCCCGCTCCGGGTCCACCGATACAAAGACCACGTTCAGACGGTCGGCATCCTTGCCCAGGGCCTTCATCCAGCCCGTCATCTCGGTGAGGGTGGTAGGGCAGATTTCGGGGCAATAGGTGAAGCCGAAGAACATGACCACCGGCTTGCCCAGCAGATCCTTGTCCGTCACGGCACGGCCCTGGGTATCCACCAGGGCAAAGGGACCTCCGATGGCGATCTTCGCCGCGGGCGGCGTTGTCGGGGCCATCTTCACAAAGGCAAGGGCCCCACCGATCACCAGTCCGGCGAAGATGGCTGCGAGCGCGATCTGCCAGGTCTTCATCCGTGGTGATCTCCGGCCATGGGCGCCTCACGGACCGGGACGTCCAGGGTCTGGGCTGCGCCCTTGGCGAAGTTGAGGGTCAGGCTGACGCTGGAGCCGGCCGCCAGGGGAGCCTTGGGGCTGATGAGCATCAGGTGACGGCCGCCGGGTGCCAGGGCGACGGCCTCGCCCGCCGGCAGGGCAACCCCGTCAGCGAGCTGGCGCATGCGCATGACCCCGTCGGTCATGTCCATGCTGTGGATCTCCGCATGGTCGGCGGCCGTGGTCGACACGGAGACCAGCCGATCATCGGCCGTGGAAGTCAGGGTCAGGTAGCAGCCGCCGGCTGGGGCGGTCGCGGGGGCGGCACGGCACCAGGCATCCCCCACGGTGATCTCCCCGGCCGGGGTGGGCGCGGGAGCCTTGTTGCAGCCGGCAAGCGCCAGGACCATGGCGGTGAAAAGAAAAGCCTGTCTCATGAGGTCGCTCCGGTAGGGGTCTTGGGACGATAGCGGATCAGGGCTTCCTGAGCCGCCGAGGCCACCAGTTTTCCACTGTGATGGAAAACCATGGCGCGATTGAAGCCTCGCCCGCCAGACGCAGAGGGGCTGTCCTGCACATAGAGGTGCCAGTCCGAAAAATCGCTGGGGGTATGGAACCACAGGGCGTGGTCAAGACTGGCCACCTGAAGCTGGCCGTCGTCCCAGTCCACCGCATGGGGTCGCAGGGAGGTATCAAGCAGGGTCATGTCCGAACCATAGGCCAGGGCGCACTGGTTCAGATGGACGGCCTCGCCCACCGGGCTGCGGGCCCGGAACCAGATCATGTCCTGGGGCGGCAGGGCCTGGGGCTTCTGGCCTGCAGGCGGGGGGTTGCAGGGACGCACCTCCACGGGCCAGATCCGGCGACCGCCTGTATGACCCGCCAGCTCGCGGAGCTGCTCCTCGTTCAGCAGGGTCTCGGGGTCGGGAGCATCGGGCATCTGGGCCTGATGTTCGAACCCGGTCTCCGGCGTCTGGAAAGAGGCCGCCAGGTTGAATATCTGGGCCCCGTGCTGGATGGCCACCACCCGGCGCACGGCAAAGGAGCCGCCATCCCGCACCCGCTCCACCTTGAACAGGATCGGCACCCGGGGATCACCCGGACGGATAAAATAGCAGTGCAGGGAGTGGCAGTGACGCCCCTCTATGGTGCGATAGGCTGCCGCCAGGGACTGGGCAATGACCTGGCCACCATAGATCCGACGCCCGCCGTCGTCCGGGGTCTGGCCCCGGAACATGTCGAGGTCCAGGGGTTCGAGATCGAGGATTCCGATGAGTTCATTGGGGGTGGTCATGTCAGAAGGCCGCCTGCGGCATGTCTTTCAGCCGGGGCAGGACCTTGTCCTTGTCCGACAGAATGGCCCGGTCTGCCGTCACCGGCCAGTCGATGGCCAGGTCCGGATCGTTCCACAGGACCCCGCCTTCGGTCTGAGGCGCATAGAGGCCATCCACCTTGTAGGCGATCTCGCAATTGTCGGTGAGGGTGCAGAAGCCATGGGCAAAGCCCCGGGGAACCAGAAGCTGTTCGCCGCCCTCGGCGCTGAGGGTGGCCGAGACCCACTCTCCGAAGGTGGGCGAGCCGGGGCGGACATCGACGGCCACATCCAGGATCGCCCCGCGCAGGCAGCGCACCAGCTTTGTCTGGGGATGGGGGGCCGTCTGGAAATGCAGGCCGCGCACGGTGCCGGCCTCGGCATTGAAGGACTGGTTGTCCTGGACAAAGTCGAGATCCAGACCTGCGGCCTCGAAGGCGCGGCGGCTCCAGGTCTCGGCAAACCAGCCCCGGGCATCGCCATGGCGCCTGGGCGTGATAAGCAGGACATCAGGCAGGGCCAATGGCGTAATGCTAGTCATGGAAGCCTTGGGGCAGGAGTGAGCGTTTCGGATGACGCGGACGGCGGCGAAAGACAAGACCGGAAGCGCTGTACCCGCCATTAGTGTCCTGGTGGTGGCCTATCAGTCCGGTCCGACCCTGGACCTTTGCCTGAAGGCCCTGGCCGCCCAGACCTGGACCGATTTCGAGGTCGTTGTGGTGGACAATGGCTCCACAGATGGCGCGCCTCAGGCTGCCGCCCGGGCCTTTCCGGACTGGCAGCATGTGGCGGCCGGTGAGAACCTCGGCTTTGCCGGGGGGGTCAATCTGGCCGCCAACCTGGCCCGGGGGCGCTGGATCGCCCTGATCAATCCCGATGCCTATGCTGAAAGCGATTGGCTGGAAGAGCTCTTGGCCGGGACCGAGGCCTTTCCGGCCGTGCGCTGTTTCGGGTCCCGCCAGCTGATGGACGAGAACCCCGACCTTCTGGACGGTCTTGGGGATGTGATGTCGATCAGCGGGATCCCTTATCGGGGTGGCTATCGCAATCCTGATCCCGGTCTGACCTCCCCCGGTGAGGCCTTCTCGGCCTGCGGCGGGGCCATGCTCATGGAGCGGGACCTGTTCCTCAAGCTCGGCGGCCTGGACGAGCGCCTGTTCTGCTATTGCGAGGACGTCGACCTGGGCTATCGCCTGAGGCTGATAGGCGAACCCACGATCATTTTGCCGAAAGCCGTGGTCCGCCATGAGGGGTCCGCGGCGTCTGGCGGACCGCGCTCCGACTTTGCGGTCTTTCACGGCACCCGCAACCGCCTCTGGGTCTTTGTGAAAAACACCCCGCCCCTGCTCTTCTGGCTGAGCCTGCCCCTGCACATCGCGGCCACAGCGGTGCTCTTCGCCCGTGACATCAGCCGCGGTGAGGCAGGTGCCCCCTGGCGCGGGATCTGGGCGGCCTTTGCCGGGATGGACACGGCTCTGGCCATGCGCCGGGAGGCTCAGGCGACCCGCAGGGTCAGCTCCTGGGCCGTTGCCCGGGCCATGAGCTGGAGCCCGCTGGACCTGTTTCAGCGTCGGGTGGTCATTCGCCCTGTGCGGCCCAGTCCACCAGTCGCGCCATAAAGCTGGCCCCGCGCTCCATCTGGGAGCGTTCGACAAACTCGTTGGGCTGGTGAGCCTGGTCGATGGAGCCGGGACCGCAGATGACGGTGGAGAACCCGGCCTCCTGGAACTGACCGGCCTCGGCGGCAAAGGCCACCGCCCGGGGCGGACCATTGTCCCCGGCCAGACGGCGGGCAAAGGCCTCGGCCGGACCATCAGTCTCCGGAGCCAGGGGCGGGGTGCCCGAGCGCTGCTCGATCACCGCGCCGGCTTCTGCAAACCTGGCCTTCAGCGCGACATCCAGGGCCCCAACCTGGGCCCGAAAGGGGGCCAGGATGGTGGCAGGATTCATCCCCGGCGAGCAGCGCAGGTCGAACTGGAAACTGCATTCCCGAGCCAGGATATTGCCGGCCGTCCCGCCATTGAGCAGACCGATGGTCAGGGTGGCGTGCTTGGGCGTGAACAGGGAATTGGGGTCGGCCTCGGCCTCCAGCTTCGCGGCCAGGTCCTTCAAGGCCGTCATGAGGGGAATGGCCTCCATGATGGCCGAAATCCCGAGCTGGGTCTGGCTGGAATGGGCCTCTTTGCCGGTGACCGTGACCTTGAAGGTCGAGATGCCCTTATGGCCGCTGACGGCCTCCATATTGGTGGGCTCGCCCACAACCACCAGGGCGGGGCGGGGCAGTTCATTGGCGATGACCCGGATCATGTCCGGGGCCCCGATACAGCCCACCTCCTCGTCATAGGAAAAGGCCAGGTGGACGGGCTTCTTTGGATGGGCGGCCACCAAGTCCGGGGTTACCGCCAGAGCCAGGGCGAGAAAGCCCTTCATGTCACAGGTGCCGCGCCCATAGAGCCGACCATCGGGCTTTTCCGTCAGGCAGAAGGGGTCGGTGACCCAGGCCTGGCCGTCCACCGGAACCACATCAGTGTGACCGGACAGGACAATGCCACCCTCGATCTGCGGACCTATGGTGGCCAGGAGGTTGGTCTTGGACCCATCGGCATTCGGGACCCGGCGGTGGGGCACTCCATGGCCATCGAGAAAGGCCTCGACCCAGTCGATGAGGGCGAGATTGGAATTGCGGGAGGTGGTGTCGAACCCGATCAGGGTGTCGAGAATCTCCAGGGTGCGGGTCGTCAGGTCGGGAACGGAGGTGGCCATGGGTCCAGCCTAGCCCCGGCGGCGCGCCGCTCCAAGCGGGTTGCGACGGCTTGACGCCGGGAAGGGCGCGGGGCTTAAGGCGGGCATGATCCTGACCCTCTCCTGCCCTGACCGCCCCGGTATCGTGGCCCGTGTCTCCGCCTTCCTGTTCGAGCGAGGGGCCAATATCCTCGACGCCCAGCAGTATGACGATCAGGAGACCGTGCGCTTCTTCATGCGGGTGGTGTTCGAGGCCAAGGGTGCGGACATCGAGGCCCTCAAGACGGCCTTCGGCCCGGTGGCCGCGGAATTTGCCATGTCCTGGACCCTTCGTGCCCGCAAGGAGGCCCGCAAGGTCATGATCCTCGCCTCACAGCAGGATCACTGCCTGTCCGACCTGCTCTATCGCTGGCGCCGCGGCGAAATGCCCATGGACCTGACGGCCGTGGTCTCCAACCACCCCAAGTCCACCTATGCCAATCTCGATCTCGAGGATGTGCCCTTTCACCACCTGCCGGTAAGCCGGGCCACCAAGATGGAACAGGAGGCCCAGATCTGGGCCCTGATCCAGGAAACCGGCACCGAGCTGGTGGTTCTTGCCCGCTATATGCAGGTCCTGTCTGATGGTCTGGCGGCAAAGCTTGAGGGGCGCTGCATCAATATCCACCACTCCTTCCTGCCCGGCTTCAAGGGCGCCAAGCCCTATCATCAGGCCCATGCCCGGGGCGTGAAGGTGATCGGGGCTACGGCCCACTATGTGACCGCGGACCTCGATGAAGGTCCGATCATCGAACAGGATGTGGAACGCATCAGCCACCGCGACACCCCGGCCGATCTGGTCCGCAAGGGCCGCGATATCGAGCAGAGGGTCCTCGCCCGGGCCGTACGCTGGCGTCTGGAAGACCGGGTCCTGCTGAACGGGGCCAAGACCGTGGTCTTCAGGGACTAGCCCTGCTGGACGCGCCCCGGCGCGGGCAGGATGCCGATCAGCTCGATCTTGAAGATCAGGGTGCTGTTGGGGGGAATGTCCCCGGCGCCGGCATCGCCATAGCCCTGCTCCGGCGGGACATAGAGCATCCAGACATCACCGGGGCGCATCAGTTGCAGGGCCTCGATCCAGGCCGGGATGAGGGCCGGCAGGGGCAGGGCTGCAGGGGTGCCGCGCTCATAGGATGAGTCAAAGACCTGTCCTGAGATCAGCTTGCCCTCATAGTGAACCTTGACCTCATCCTCGGGCCCCGGCTTCTGGCCCGTGGCCGGACCAGACTTGACGATCTTGTACTGCAGGCCGGAGGGCAGGCTGACGACGCCCGGGGCCTTGGCATTGGTCTCGAGGAAGGCCTTGCCCTGGGCCGCAGCCGGGTCAGGGCCGCCCGCCGCGCAGGCACTCAGGGACAGGCAGGCGGCCAGGGCCGCGAACAGGATCTTCATTTCAGACAGCCCTCGGGGGATAGCCGGCGACCCTGAGGGCCTCCATGATTTCCTGGGTATGCTGGGCATCCCGGGTTTCGATGGTGATGTCGAATTCCGCACCCTTGGCCGGAACGTCCAGGGCCAGTCGGTTATGGGCGACCTCGATGATATTGGCCCCGAAGTCGCCGATCAGCTTGGCCACATTGGCCAGCAGGCCAGGGCGGTCGTCACCGATGATACGCAGGGACAGGATCCTCTGGTCGCGGATCAGTTCGCGGGTCAGTACCGAGGCCAGGAGGCGGGTGTCGATATTGCCGCCGGTGATGATCAGGCCGCACTTCTTGCCCCGGAACTTCTCGGGATAGGCCAGGAGAGCGGCCAGGGCGGCAGCACCGGCCCCCTCGGATACGGTCTTTTCGACATTGCAGTAGAGGGCCACGGCGCGCTCGAAATAGGGTTCCTCGATCAGGACCACCTCATCGATCAGGGGCCGGACGATGCCGTAGGAGATGTCCCCCACCTGCTTGACAGCAATGCCCTCGGCAATGGTCGCCCCGCCGGTGCCTGCCGGTCCGGAGACCCCGCGCATCTTGGCGGTGAAGGAGGGATACATGGCCGGTTCGACCCCGACGATGCGAATATCAGGATTGATCGACTTGGCCGCTGTGGCGCAGCCGGCGATCAGACCACCCCCGCCGATGGGGATGGGCAGAACCTCCAGATCCGGCACATCTTCCAGCATTTCCAGGGCCACCGTGCCCTGGCCCGCCATGACCTTCACATCATTGAAGGGGTGGATGAAGGTCAGCTCGCGCTCGGCGCACAGGGCCGCTGCTACGGCCGATGAGGCATCATAATTGTCGCCATCAATCACCACCTCCGCCCCATGGGCGCGGGTCTGCTGGACCTTCACGAAGGGGGTGTTGCGGGGCATGACAATGGTCACGGGAATGCCAAGCCGCGCGGCGTGATAGGCTAGGCCCTGGCTGTGATTGCCGGCCGAGGCGGCAATGACCCCGCGCTTGGCCTCATTGTCCGACAGCTGGAGCAGGGTGTTGAGCGCCCCGCGTTCCTTGTAGGCGGCCGTGAACTGCAGGTTCTCGAACTTCACCCAGACCTCGGCCCCGGTAATCTCCGACAGCGTCCGCGAATGACGGCAGGGGGTGCGTTCGATGTGCCCCTTCAGCCGGTCTGCGGCAGCGCGGATATCGTCGAGGGAGAGGGTCATGGTCTGGCCAGGGTGATTGGGGAGGCCACCTCTAGCGGTGGCGATGGCCGACCGCAACGGCGGCCAGCAGTTAGGATCAGCGCAGGCCGCGCAGAATATCGAACCGGCGCAGGGCCTTGCCGGGCAGGGCCGAGGCCCGACCGAGGGGCAGACTCTCGGCCGCCGCCGCCAGTCCATAGGCCGCGCCACGGATGAAGGCAGCCGGAGAGGCGGTGCCCACAAAGCCGAAATTCACCCCTTGCTGATGATTGGCCAGCTCGCGCTTGAAACGATAATCGCCGGGGCCGAGATCGAGACGTTCGAAGGGGGTATTGTCCATCCAGCGCAGGATGTCCTGGAACAGCAGTATGCCCGGAGAATAACGCTCGAACGCCGGATCATGGGCAATCAGCCATCCGTGGATGGTCTTGCGACCCCGCAGGTGCAGGTGGACCGCCGCCAGCTTCTGACCGATCCGCAGGGTGAAGAGGGTGGCCCCGAAATCCGGGTCGCGGCTCTCAAACAGGGCGCGGATCAGCCGCTGGGTCCAGTCGGTGTCGAACAGATCGGTCTGGCCTGTGGCCAGAAGCTGGGCCTTTTTCCAGGCGATCAGCTGGTCAAGATCGGCATCAACCCGGGAATAGGGGGTGAAGAGGACCTGCTCATTTTCCCGCTCGGCCTTGCGGCGTTTCTTGTCGCAGTCCTTGAGCACCGAGGTGCCGGCAGCCTTCCGTTCGGCCTCGAAAGCCCCGTATCCGTCAGGCACATTGACCACGTGGGAAAAGGCGTGGCCCCGGGCAAAGGGGGCGAAGACCTGCTGGTCTTCCAGCATGTGGGAGAAGTCATATCTCTGGACGCCCAGGGACCTGACCAGCTCGCGGGGGGAAATCTCGACCCCAGGCTCCGCCACTAGACCCTGATAATCGCACATGGGGGCACCTGCCGGCATGGCGGTCGTCGGGCCAATCCGCACAGGGAAATAGCCCACATCGCGGCCATCCTGACGGATCACAGCCACACGGACGTTACGGGTGCCCGCCCCTTGAGCCCGATCCACGGCCCGGGCCCAGCCCGGCGAGAGGAACGGGCTGTCGAGGGTGATGTCGGCCTCTTGCAGGGCCTGCCAGTGGGCCACGCGGTCCAGTGTCAGGTCGCCGGGGCGCAAGATTTCGATGTCCAAGCCGGTTCCCCAGGGCAAAAACTCAAGGGTGCAGCCTAGGGGACAAGTCTTTCCGTCAGGTTGAGGCCCGGATCAGCCGGCCGGCAGAGGATCGAATTCCGCCACCCGGTGGCCGGGAGCGACCTCTTTCATCAAGGGCACATAGACCTCGGCATTGGGATCGTCCGAAAGGCGCGAGGGCAGGAACCGCAGGGCACTGCGGGGATCCATGGGCGAAGGCGGTTCCCCGGCCAGCTTCAGGCGCTTGCGGGTGCGCTCGATCTTCGGGTCCGGGATCGGGGCGGCCGACAGCAGGGCCTGGGTATAGGGGTGCTGGGGATGGGCATAGATCCGTTCCCGGTCCGCCTCCTCCATGATCCGGCCCAGATAGAGCACCATGATCCGGTGGCTGATCTCGCGGACCACGGCCAGGTCGTGGGAAATGAAGATGATGGCCAGTCCCATCTCCTTCTGGAGCTGGATCAGCAGGTCGATGATCTGGGCGCGGATGGTGACATCCAGGGCCGAGACGGCCTCGTCACAGATGACCAACCTCGGCTTCAGGATCATGGCCCGGGCTATGCCCACCCTCTGGTTCTGGCCGCCGGACAGTTCGTGGGGATAGCGGTTGATCAGGCTGGGGGACAGCCCCGACCGCTCCATCATACCCCGCACCTCGGCCTCGCGATCCCGGCGCTTCAAGTCCGGGCGGAAGACACGGAGGGGCTCGGCAATGGAGTCCCCGACGGTCATGCGCGGGTCCAGGCTGGCCAGGGGATCCTGGAAGACGATCTGCAGGTCGCGGCGCGCCGCGCGCATGGTTTCGCGGTCCGCCACGGTGATGTTGGTGCCCAGCAGGGTCACGGCCCCGGCGGTGGGGGGCACAAGATTGAGCACCGCCCGTGACAGGGTCGACTTCCCGCAACCACTCTCTCCCACCACGCCGAGGGTCTCACCCTGACGAACATGAAAGCTGACACCGTCCACGGCGCGCAGGGACTTGCGCGCGCCGAACAGCCCCTCGCGGACCGGGAACCAGACCTTGATGTCCTTGCCCTCGACCACCACCGGCGCACTGGCCGGCACCAGGCCTGGGACAGGGCGACCACCGCGATCCAGACGATCCAGCCTGGGAATGGCCTCCAGCAGGGCACGGGTATAGGCCTCGCGGGGCTGGCCGAAGATGGCCTCGGCCGTGCCCTCCTCGACATAGGCCCCGTCCTTCATGACGCAGACCCGGTCGGCAAGGCGGGCAATGACCCCCATGTCGTGGGTGATGAGCACCATGGCCGTGCCGGTCTCGCGACCCAGCTCGGCCATCAGGTCGAGGATCTCGGCCTGGACGGTGACGTCCAGGGCGGTGGTGGGCTCGTCAGCAATGAGCAGTTCGGGTTCGCAGGCCATGCAGGCGGCGATCATCACCCTCTGGCGCATGCCCCCGGACAGTTCGTGGGGATACTGGGTCATGCGGCGGGCGGCATCGGGAATGCGCACCTTCTGGAGCCAGAGCAGGGCCCGGGCATCGGCATCGGCCTTCGACAGGCCCAGATGCAGTCTCAGGGGCTCGGCGATCTGCTCGCCGATCCGCACATGGGGGGTAAGGGCCGTAAGCGGGTCCTGGAAGATCATGGTCATGCGCGAACCGCGGATACGGTTCAGGTCCGCCATCTTCAGC
>CAIYZB010000015.1 GCA_903930545.1 uncultured Alphaproteobacteria bacterium | reverse complement strand
GCTGGCGCGCCGTGACGCCGTCACCGCGTCAGTCTCCCATCTACCAGAGGCCCAGCTCGCGCAGGCGCTGGAGCACCTGGCTGGCGGTCGACGCCGGGCTGCGCCCCGCGGTCTCGACGATCTTGATCCCGCTCTTGATGATGGCGCGGCGATAGTCGTCATAGGGAATGGGGTTGAGGGAGGGCAGCAGGGTCAGGTTGACGCCAAAGGGCTTGTCCGTGAGGCCGCGGGTCTTTTCGATCTCTGCCAGGAGCTCGTCCGCAGACGGGAACATGTGGGCGACGATGAAACCCAGGGCCCCGGCATTGGCCACAGCGGCTACCAGGTCGCCATAGCCGACCCCCGTCATGCCGCCCATGACAAGGGGGGTCTCGGTGCCGAACATGTCGGTGATGCGTGTCCTGAGCATTGTGAAATTTCCTCGCCGGAATGGGTTTTGTTCTTATGGATCGTCGTCTTGAAGGGCTTGGCCTGAGCCAGGGTGCGATCTTGCAGGGTCCAGCGAAAAGGTGAAGGCCATTTCGTTGGGCAGGCGCAGATGGCCGTCAAATCAACAGGTCCCGTCCCGCAGGTTCTGACCTATAGTCCCAGTACACTTGGCCTCCCACGGCGCTCAAGGTTCCATGTTCGAGATCAGATCCCGCAAGCCACACAGGGCTGTGTCACCTGTCATCAGCGTCTTTTCGGAGCGGCGCGGGTTCTTTCGCGATCTCTCTGTCGTCCGTCCCCTGCACGCCCGGCCGCAGCAGTTCATGGAATTCTACCTCGCCGAACCCTATCAGGTGGAGGATGAGGGCCAGGGCTTCAGCGCCACCCCCCAGAGCGTCCTTGTGGGGCCCTGCCTCTCCCCCGGCAAGCGCCTGGGTTTCCTCGGCGAGCTGGCCACCTTCACTATTCACTTCCGGCCAACCGGTCTGTCGCGACTGTTCAACCTGCCCATGGCCGAGATTGCCGATCAGGCCTTCGAGGCTGGCGATGTCCTGGGACCTGGCCTTGTTCACCTCGATCACGCCCTGAGACGGGCCCGGACCTTTGAGGCGAGGATCGAGGCGGCTGAACACTGGCTGCTGGACCGGGTCTGGGCGGCACGCCCCCGGGATGGGGTGGACTGGGCTGCGGGTCTCCTGGCCAGATCCGGCGGCAGGATTCCCATCGAATATCTGGCCGAACGGGCCGGTCTGTCAGCAAGACAACTGCAACGGCGCTTCCTTGCCGATGTGGGCACCGCACCGAAGCAGTATGCCCGGCTGCAACGTTTTTCATCCTTGCTGGAAGCACGCCGGCGGGCACCGAACCGGCCCTGGGCCGACCTGGCCGTGGATCATGGATTTTCGGACCAGGCTCACCTGATCCGCGAGACCCGCAGCCTCGCCGGGGTAACCCCGGAAGCTCTGATCCAGCAACTCCTCGCAGTTCCGGAACGCAACACCTAGATCCGAAGCCAGATGTCCGAAATCTTCAATCCAGCCTTCAGGCCATGACCTAGGCTTGTCTCCAAGATCAGGCATTGGCCCGGACTGGAGACGATCAATGATACGCCGACACCTGCTGCTCGGACTTGCCCTCATGACCCTGGCCACCCAAGCCCACGGAGCAACCAAGATGAGCACCACCGCCAATCCCGTCGACACGGCCGCGATCACCGCCGCCATCAAGGCCTATGAGACAAGCTGGAATGCCAGCGACCTGGATGCCATGTCCGGGCTCTATGCCCCTGAGGTCCACTGGGTCAACGTCCGGGGTATGCACTGGCGGGGCTTTGATGAGGTGGACCGCGCCCACCGGGTCTATTTCGACATCATGTTCAGGGGCGTGCCCAATGACCTGGTGGAAATCGAATCCATCACGCCTGTGACCAAGGACGTGATCGTCGCGGTCGTGGTCTGGCGTTTCGGGGCCTTTACCGCACCGTCCGGCCAGGCCCTCCCCGCCCACCGCTCACGCATGAGCCTCGTCTATACGCGCACCGAAGCGGGCTGGAAGATCGCCCATGGCCACAATGAAGAGATCGACGAAGACGCCCAGCAGTTCGACCCGATCCGCGGATCAGCCATGAAGCGCTGAGGGATGGGCTCAAGGGCAGGCATCTAGCCTTCTCAAGTCGGCCTCAACTTCCTAGATGTCTGCCTCAGCGGTCATTCCGGCCGTTCCAAGTCCTGGACACACATTAAATCATGACTCAATCAACGCCCCTGCTCGACCGGCTGAACTGGCGCTATGCCACCAAGAAGATGGACCCCGCCAAGTCTGTGTCGGCCGAAAAGGTCGCCCGAATTGTCGAGGCCGCCCGTCTGGCCCCGACCTCCAGCGGTCTGCAACCCTACGAGATCGTGGTTGTGAAGGACCCGGCGGTTCGTGAGCGCCTGCAAGCCGCCGCCTGGAACCAGGCCCAGATCACCGACGGCTCCCACCTTCTGGTCTTTGCGGCCTGGGACAATTACACCGCCGATCGTATCAACCACATGTTCGATCTGACCAATCAGATCCGCGGCTTTGAGAACGAGGGCTGGGAAAACTATCGCAAGATGCTGCTGGCCTCCTATCCGCAGCGCGATGCCGAGGCCAATTATCAGCACGCCGCGCGCCAGGCCTATATCGGCGTCGGTGCGGCCCTGATCGCGGCCGCCTTTGAAGAGGTCGATTCCACGCCGATGGAAGGCTTCAGCTCTGACGCCGTGGACGAGATTCTCGGCCTGCGGGCGCGGGGCCTGCGCAGCGTCGTCATCATCCCCCTGGGCTATCGCCAGGAAGAGGGTGACTGGCTGGTAAGCCTGCAAAAGGTCCGCAAGCCCACCGACGAGTTCGTCACCGAAGTCTAGACATCTGATGGCACCACCAGTGACCTAGGTGTCGCTGGTGGTCGCCCTTTTCGGCCTTGAGACCCGCCAGAAGCCGAAGGCGTTGATCGCCCCGAAGACCAGAGACCCAAGGGCCACAGCGGCACCCGGTCCGATCACACCGCCAAGCTGGGCAGCGAGAAGCCAGCTTCCGCCACCGGCCACCAGCAGGCGACTGACCCCGGCGACCAGGGGCCACTGAACCTTTCCGAGGCCTTGGCTGGCGAAGTAGAGCATCAGCCCCAGCCCAAAGGCCCCATAGGCAGGCGCAGCGACCTGCAGATAGGCCGAGCCCGCCGCAATCACCTCGGGATCCTTGGAGAACACCCCCATCCAGGCCTGGGGGAAGAGGGCCACGATCAGACCCACGGCCTGGGTCACCGCAAAGGCCAGGGCTCCGGCCTTCCAGGCCGCCTCGCGGGCACGGGCCAGATTGCCGGCCCCCGTTGCCAGGCCGACGACGGTCACGACCGCAGTCGCGAACCCGAACAGCAGGGGGATCAGGAGGAAGTCGATCCGCGAGGCGACGCCGTAGCCGGCCAGGACGGCACCACCGGCCAGACCAACGGCTCCCGTGACGAAGACTGTCGTCAGATTGGCCAGGATGGTCCCAAGGGCCGAGATCAAACCGACCCCGAGGATCGCGGCAAAGGCATCACTCTTGAGGGGTGTGACCTTCAGGGTCAGGCCGGCCCCCCCATGGGTCAGGCGGCGCACAAGGGCCGCGACGGCACCGAGATAGAATATCAGCACTGCGGCCCCGGCCCCGCCAACACCCATGGCCGGAAGGGGCCCCCAGCCAAAGATCAGGGCGGGAGAGAGCGGAACTGTTACCGCGGCGCCGATGAGGGAGATGGTCGCTGGAAACTTCACATCCCCCGACCCTCGCATGGCCGAGGACAGAAGGTTCATGAGCCAGAGTGGCACCGAGCCACCGAACACCCAGGCCGAATAGATCAGGGCCTGTTCCAGCACTCGCCCCTCCCCACCCAGGGCTCCATAAAGCAAAGGACCAAGGGTGATGACCCCGACCGTGAAGGCCAGGCCAAAGCCCAGGGCAATGATCACGGCGTGCCACAGGAGCTGGTTCGCCCTCTCCGTATCCCTGGCCCCGAGGGCCCGGGCAATAGAGGAGGACACCCCACCCCCGATGCCGCCATTGCTCATGGTGGTCATCAGGGCGGTCAGGGGTGCGACAAGGGTGACCCCTGCCAGGGAGTCTGTTCCCAGCCTGCTGGTCCAATAGGTCTCGATGATGCCGACAAGGATTTGGGTCATGACCACGATGATGGTCGGCAGGCCCAGGGTCAGCATGGTTCTCAGGGGCGGGTCACTGAGGAGGCGAGCTGTGCGTTCTGCGGCAGCGTCACCAGACCCGGCCTGTGAGGTTTGACTCATGGATTGCTCGCCCCGGACCGGACCGCCGAAGAATATCGACTTTAGTTGTATCTACAGGTATCAGGATGCAATGCAAGACAGGCTGAACCTTCACGCCGAGCAAGCGACAGGGCCGCAGATCGGCGGGGTTCTCCTGGCCGAGATCGCAGACTGCAACGGCCTGCGTCTGAGACGGGTCGCCCGCATGGTGACCGCCCACTATGACACCCGGCTTCGAACCATTGGCCTGACAAGTCAGCAATTCTCCCTGCTGGCTAATATCCATGGTGGCATGATGGCGGGCCGCACCCTGTCCATGACGGCCCTGGCCGACCGGACGGGCCTTGATCCCACCACCCTGACCCGCACTCTGCTTCCCCTGAAGACCGCAGGCTGGGTCACCAATGGCAGGGCGCAGGACGACAGACGTCGGAAGAGCATCGAACTCACAGCCTCAGGTCGGGCGATCCTGGCCGAGGGGGCCCGACAGTGGGCATCAGCCAGCCAGACCCTGCAGGAACGGCTTGGTCAGCCCCTTGGTGACGACATGAAGACGACCCTTGAAGCCGCCATCGGACGGTTGGGAAGCGGCTGAAATCAAAGGGGCTCCCCATCCATCGCCGATGAGCTATCGGGGCTTGGGCAGGCCGTCGATTGTGCTCAGGATGAGGTTCAGGGGCGGACGAAGCTTGTAGTCTTCCTCAGCCAGCTTGGCGCGCAGGACACCCTTGGGCGACAGGATATAGATGGAGGCATAGGGCACGCCCCAGGCATAGCTGCCAGGCGCATACCGGCTATCGCGCAGTTTCCAGTCATCGATGGTGACCGAGCCCTTGTCGGCCAGGAGCGGATAATTGATCCCTCGCCTGGCCGTGAACTGCGCCAGGACCGCAGGGTCGTCATAGCTGATGGCCGCGAT
>CAIYZB010000014.1 GCA_903930545.1 uncultured Alphaproteobacteria bacterium | reverse complement strand
TCCCCGACGACAAGCCCTATCCCGATCGCCTGAAGGCGGCCCGCAAGGCCACTGGCGAGCAGGACTCCATGGCCATCGCCTTTGGCAGGATCCAGGGCCAGGCCGCTGTGGTGGTTGTCCAGGACTTTGCCTTCATGGGCGGCTCGCTCGGCATGGGTGCCGGCGAGACCTTCGTTAAGGCGGCCCAGGAAGCGGTGCGTCGGGATGTGCCCTTTGTGATCTTCACCGCCTCGGGCGGCGCGCGGATGCAGGAAGGGACCCTGTCCCTGATGCAGATGGCCCGCACCACCCTGGCCCTGAACGAGGTCAAGAGCGCCGGCCTGCCCTATATTGTCGTGCTCACCGACCCCACCACCGGCGGCGTCTCGGCCTCCTATGCCATGCTGGGAGATGTCCAGCTGGCCGAGCCCAATGCCATGATCGCCTTTTCGGGGCGCCGGGTGATCGAACAGACCATCCGCGAGGTCCTGCCTCCGGGTTTCCAGCGCGCCGAATTCCTGGTGGAGCGCGGCATGGTGGACCGGGTCGTAACCCGGGCTGACCTGCCGGCCATTCTGGGCTCCCTGCTCAAGACCCTGACCATGGGGCGCCCGCGTTCCAGCGCCGCCTGACCGGAAGTTTCCCGCATGTATGACGAGATCCGCGCCTTTGACGCGATGATCGCGCGCCTGCGCGAGCGCTATCCGTCCCTCATCGACCTCTCCACCGGGCGCATCGAGCGTCTGCTGGACCGGCTGGGCCGACCCCAGACCCGGATGGGACCGGTGATCCATGTGGCCGGCACCAATGGCAAGGGCTCCACCACCGCCTATCTGAGGGCCATAGCCGAGGCTGCAGGCCTGAGTGCCCACGTCCTGACCTCCCCCCATCTGGTGCGCTTTGCCGAGCGGATCCGGGTGGCGGGTCAGTTGATCAGCGAGGCCGAACTCTCGGCCCTGATCGACCGGATGATCGCCGCCAATGGCGATGACCCCATCAGCTTCAACGAGATGCTCACCGCCATGGCCTTTGTGGCCTTCGGTGACCAGCCAGCAGACCTGGCCATTATCGAGGTGGGTCTTGGGGGGCGTTTCGACTCCACCAATGTCTTTGCCGATCCTGCGGTCAGCGTCATCACCCCGGTGGACTATGACCATCTGGAGATGCTGGGTCCGGAGCTGTCCAAGATCGCCTGGGAAAAGGCCGGGATCATCAAGGCTGGCCGCCCGGTGGTGGTCGCCCGGCAGATGGACGAGGCCCGGGAGGTGATCCTGGCCGAAGCCGAGGCCCTGGGGGCTCCGGTCCTGCTGATGGGTCAGGACTATGACGCCTGGGAAGAGCGGGGCCGCCTCATGGTCCAGACCCCCGACCGCCTGCTGGACCTGCCAGCCCCCTCGCTCCAGGGCAGCTACCAGTTCGCCAATGCCGGGACGGCGGTCATGGCGGCCCTGACCTGGGGCCACCCGGCCATCACCGAGGAGGTTCTGGCCAGGGGTTTGACCTCAACGGTCTGGCCAGCCCGCTTCCAGCGCCTGACCGCGGGGCCCTTGTTCGAGATGGCCGAGGCCGCGGGCTCTGACCTGTGGCTCGATGGCGGCCACAATCCCCATGCCGGCCGCGCCCTTGCCGAGTCCTGCAGTCGCCTCATGGCCCGGGATGGCCGGCCTCTGGTCCTGATCGTGGCCATGTATGCCCGCAAGGATGCTTTGGGCTTCTTCCAGCCCTTTGCCGGGCTGAAGGCCCGGGTGATCACCACGGGCTTTGACTCGCCGACGGCCGCCTTGCCTGAGGATCTGGCCTCGGCGGCCCGTCAGGCGGGCCTTGAGGCCACGACAGCGGTGGATGTGGAGGCAGCTCTTCACCAGGCGCTCTCAGCCGGAGCTTCGCCCCATGTCCTGATCTGCGGGGGCCTGCACTTCGCCGGAGAGGTCCTGGCCATGAGCCCCGAGACCTGGCCGACGTGAGCCCCCCTCAGTCGGCATTCGCCGACAGCTCCCCCGGAGGGGGAACAATTGGTGCAGAATAATTCCTCCTCCCTTGGGGGAGGTGGCACGCGAAGCGTGACGGAGGGGGCCTAGACCCCGGCCTCCGCCAGCCAGTCCAGGATCTTCTGCTTGGGCATGGCACCGACCTTCATGGAGGCCATCTGGCCGTCCTTGAACAGCATCATGGTGGGGATGCCGCGCACGCCATAGCGCGAAGGGGTGGTGGGGCTGTCTTCGATATTGAGCTTGGCGATGGTGACCTTGCCCACCAGCTCGTCGGAGATCTGTTCCAGGGCCGGGGCGATCTGCTTGCAGGGGCCGCACCATTCCGCCCAGAAGTCCACCAGGACCGGCTGGCCTGCCTGCAGGACGTCCTTGTCGAAGGACTCGTCGGTTACCGCGACCGTACTCATGGAAAGCTCCTCATACTGCGGCCTTGGGACCGCTGTGCGTTAATTCCGATGTAAGCGGACAAGGGACGGGTATCAATGCCCGCTGGTCAGGGAGGCCACCGTCCGGGCCAACAGGATTTCTGGAAGCTGCATCAGGCGCGGTCCATCCGTCCAGACCAGGGCGGCCTCGATCCGCCGCCCCGGGAAGATCTCGCCCAGGATCGCAGCATAGATGGCCATCTGTCTCAGATAGGCCGGATCGGTGTCCTCGACCCGCGCCGGGGCCGGCCGGTTGGACTTGAAATCCACAACCAGTACCCGGTCTTCCTGCACGAGCAGCCGGTCCACCTTGCCGCTGTAACTGACGCCCTGGGGCAGGCGCGGGGAGGTGCCCACAAGGGAGACCTCTGGCCGGCTGCCGGCGGCAAAGACCTCAGCGAACTGGTCGTCGCGCAGGACTCCCAGGGCGGCCTCGACCATTTCCTGCCTCTGGGCCTCACTGAGGTCGGTCTCCCGACCCAGGAGTCGCAGGGCCGCGGCATCCCAGATCCCGGGGTCGACGTCAGGCAGGGCCTGGAGAAGGCGGTGGATGAGCTCGCCACGGCGATAGCGGCCAAGGCCGGCGGTCATGGCCAGAGGCGAGGTCGCCGGCCGCTCGGCCTGTTCCCCGGTCTGGGAGGGGGAGGCGAAGCGCGGCTGGTGTTCCGGACCCGCTGTCTCGTTGATCCAGCTGGGCAGGACGGTTACGAGCTTTGTCCCCGATGGGCTCGGCGGACCCGTCAGAGGATCTGGGCCAAACCGTCGGAAACTTCCGTCCCTCCGGGGGAGGGTCCTGCAGGCGTCGGCGACCTTGTCCTGGCCAAAGGCGGCGGTCATCAGACCCCACCAGCCATTCTGTTCCACGGTCTCGATCTTGAGGTTCCCGGGCTTGCGGCCGCAAAGGATCAGACGGTCCCGTGCCCGGGTCAGGGCGACATAGAGCAGGCGCCAGGCCTCGTTCTCCTCGGCCTTCGTCCGCCGCTCCCGCGCTTGCGTCGAGGCCTCGCAGTCCCGGCCCTTTGTCGGGGCCCAAAGGACCCCGCCGGCCTCGGTCTCGAGCAACGGACTTGCGCGGTTGGAGCTGCTGGTGGTGGTCTCGGGCAGGAAGACGATGGGGGCCTCCAGCCCCTTGGCCCCGTGGGCGGTCATGACCCGGACCTTGTCGTTCACGGCGTCCATTTCCCGCTGCACGACGATCTCGAGACCTGCCAGATCCGAGATCAGGCTCTCCAGATCACAGACCCCCCGGGCCTCGGCCAGCAGGACCTGGTTCATGAACTCGTCCAGGGCCTCCTCCGCCTCGCTACCCAGGCGTGTCAGGAGCCGGCGCTTGAGGTCTTCCTGGCCCAGAAGGCGACCATAGAATTCAAAGGGCCTCTGGCCTGCCGCCAGGCTCCGGATCAGGTCCAGCATGGCGTGGGCGGATGTCCAGTCCCCACGCTCGGCGGCGCGGGCCTGCAGGCTTGCCCAGAGGCTGGCCTTGCGCCCCCGGGCGAGGTCAAACAGCGAGGTCTCGTCCAGGGCGCAGAAGGGACTGCGCAACAGGGCCGCCAGGGTCAGGTCATCGTCCGGGAACTGGCAGAATCTGGCCAACCCCAGCAGGTCGTCGAAAATGATGTGCTTGGACAGGACCAGCCGGTCGGCACCGGCCACCGGCACGTCAGCCTGTTTCAGGGCCCGCAGGATCTCCTCGAACAGGGTCGAGCGCTTGCGCACCAGGATCAGGAAATCGCCATAGCCCGCCGGGCGCCAGGCCCCGTCGCGATTGGCCTTGGTGCGCTCAAAGACCTGATCGCCCCGTTCCACTGTGGCCTTGATCTCCTCGGCAATGGCCTGGGCCAGCTGGCGCACCGCGCTGCCCTCGGTCTCGGCGTCGAGGGGCTTGGTCCAGGCCTCGGGTGTCGGGCCCTTCTCATCCACGTAGAGATCCCAGATATCCACACAGCCGCGGTGTCCCGCACGCTGGGCCGTATGCTGGACCCGCGCCTGACCCGCAGGCGGGGGAACGCCCTCACGGGTCCGCAGGTCTTCGAAGACCGCATCCACAAAACCCAGGACATCCTCGGTCGAGCGCCAGGACTCCAGAAGGTCCACCCGCTCGAACCTCTGGCCGGCGGAGGTGGCCCGGAAGTGATGGTGCTCGAACTTGGCCCGCAACAGGGCCGGATCCGCCCCCTGGAAGGAATAGATGGACTGCTTTTCGTCCCCCACCACGAAGAGGTTGCGGGGGCGGGGGCGTTCGATACTGGCCCCGGAGAAGAACTCCTCGACGATGGCATCCAGCACCCGCCATTGATCCGGGGCGGTGTCCTGGGCCTCGTCCAGCAGGATGTGATCGATCCCGCCATCCAGCTTGAACAGCACCCAGGC
>CAIYZB010000013.1 GCA_903930545.1 uncultured Alphaproteobacteria bacterium | reverse complement strand
CCGGTCATCGCCGATGGCGGGATCAAGTATTCAGGCGACCTCGCCAAGGCCCTGGCCATGGGGGCCCATGTGGCCATGATGGGTTCGGTCTTTGCGGGCACTGATGAAGCTCCGGGTGAGGTGTTCCTCTATCAGGGTCGCTCCTACAAGGCCTATCGCGGCATGGGCTCGCTCGGGGCCATGTCCTCGGGCACGGGTTCGGCGGACCGCTATTTTCAGAAGGACGTCTCGGCCTTGAAGCTGGTGCCGGAAGGCATCGAGGGGCAGGTGGCCTATAAGGGCCCCATCGGTCCAATCCTGCACCAGATGGTCGGCGGTCTTCGCGCCGCCATGGGCTATGTCGGCGGTGGCGATCTCGCCAGCTTCCGCGACAAGGCCCGCTTCATCCGCATTACCGGGGCCGGCCTGCGTGAAAGCCACGTCCATGACGTGATGATGACCCGTGAAGCCCCCAACTATACGAGCCCGGTATGATCTCGCCCCAGCCCGAACTGATGATGCTGGTGGCCGCCGTTGTGGTGGGCCTAGTCCAGCTGCTCTGGGCGGCGGGTGCGGCCCGGGGGCAGCAGAACATGAAGTGGGCCGGCGGAGCCCGAGACGAGGCCATGCCGCTCAGCGGAGTAGCGGCCCGTCTGGACCGGGCCTATCGCAACTTCATGGAGACCTTTCCGCTGTTCGCCGTGGTGGTGATCGCGGCCTATCTGATGGCCAAGCTCGGGCCTCTGACCGTCTATGGGTCGGTGCTCTATGTGGCCTCCCGCGCAGTTTACGCGCCCCTCTATGCGGCGGGCATTCCCCTGGTTCGGTCTGTCGTCTGGACGGCGGCCATGGCCGGGATTGTGATGATCATTGTGGCGATCTTCCAGTGAGGTTGCCCCTTGCGTGACGGAGGACGCCTCTCGGCGGCCATTGATGTCCTCAGCGACGTGGAACTGCGCCACAAGCCGATCCGGATGGCGCTAAAGACCTGGGGCGACAGTGCCCGCTATGCCGGCTCCCGTGATCGGGCCTGGGTAACGGGCCTCGCCCTCGACGTCCTGAGACGCAGGCGTTCCCTGGCCTGGCGGATGTCTGACGACAGCCCGCGGGCAGCCGTACTGGGCGCACTCGCCTTTGCCTGGAACTGGACACCGGACCGCATAGCCGAGGCCTGTGGCGACGCCCCCCACGGCCCTGGCGAGGTGACCGAGGCTGAACGTGACGCCCTGATGTCTCCGCGCGCCCTGTCTGATGCGCCCGCCGATGTGCGCGGTGACTATCCGGGGTGGATGGCCGCCTCCTTCGACCGAGCCTTCGGCGAGGCCGCTGCGGCGGAGGGCGAGGCCCTTTCGGCCCGCGCCCCTGTGGACCTCAGAATCAATGCCCTGAAGACCGACCCTGTGCGGGCGGCCAAGGTTCTGCTCCCGCTTCACGCCGTCCAGACCGAAGTCCTGCCCGATGCCTTCCGCATCCCCGCCCCCGAGCCCACCGAGCGGGCAGGGGCCGTGGAAACCATTCCCCAGTTCTCAAAGGGCTGGTTCGAGGTCCAGGACCTCGGCTCCCAGATCGCCGCGGCGGCAGCTGGTCCCGTCAAGGGGGCTCAGGTTCTGGACCTTTGTGCGGGTGGCGGGGGCAAGACCCTGGCCCTGGCTGCAGCCATGGGAAACACCGGCCAGATCTATGCCTATGACAGTGAGGCCCGACGACTGGCCGACACGATCCGTCGTGCCGACCGGGCCGGGGTGCGCAACCTCCAGATCCGTTCGCCGGTTCAACCCGATCCTCTGAAGGGTCTGGAAGACCGGATGGATCTGGTCTTCATCGACGCCCCCTGCACGGGCACCGGGGCCTGGCGTCGCCATCCTGATACCAAGTGGCGGCTGTCGCCCGAGACCCTGGCCAAGCGCATGGCCGATCAGGATATCGTGCTGGATCTCGGGGCCACCTTCACCCGCATCGGCGGGCGCATGGTCTATGTGACCTGCTCCATCCTGCCGGAGGAGGACGAGGACCGTGTTGCAGCCTTCCTGCAGCGCCGGACCGATTTCGTCCTCACCGCCGTGACGGATCCCGCCCTCATCGCCTATCGAACGGCGGAGGGATTCCTCCGCCTGTCGCCTCGCTCGTCGGACACCGACGGTTTCTTTGTTGCCCTGCTGGAACGCCGCGCCCCATGACTCAACCCGCTCACCAACGCGTCCTCATCGTCGATTTCGGCAGCCAGGTGACCCAGCTGATTGCCCGGCGCCTGCGCGAGAGCGGCGTCTATTGCGAGATCCATCCCTTCGACAAGGTCGAGGCCATGCTGGCGGACTTCGCGCCAAAGGCCGTGATCCTCTCCGGTGGCCCGGCCAGCGTCCACGAGGACGAGAGCCCCGCCGTGACCCACAAGGTCTTCGAGCTGGGCGTGCCCGTCCTGGGCATCTGCTATGGCGAAATGACCCTGTGCACCGAGCTCGGCGGCAAGGTGGAAAGCGGCCATAGCCGTGAGTTCGGCCGAGCCGAGATCACCATCCAACGCGAGAGCCCGCTCCTGGCGGGCCTGGGGGCCGTCGGCGATCGCGAGACTGTCTGGATGAGCCACGGCGACAAGATCACCGCCATTCCGGAGGGCTTCCAGGTCGTGGCCTCTTCCGAGGGCTCGCCCTATGCCATCATCGCTGATGAGGCGCGGCGCTATTACGGCATCCAGTTCCACCCGGAGGTGGCCCATACGCCCCGTGGGGCCCAGATCCTGCGCAACTTCACCCACGGGATTGCCGGCCTGACCGGAGACTGGACCATGGCGGGCTTCCGTCACGAGATGGTGGCCAAGATCCGCGCCCAGGTCGGGGAGGGCCGGGTGATCTGTGGCCTGTCTGGCGGGGTGGACAGCTCCGTCGCCGCCGTCCTGATCCACGAGGCCATCGGCGATCAGCTGACCTGCGTCTTTGTCGATACCGGCCTGATGCGCTCCAACGAGGCCGATCAGGTCGTCACCATGTTCCGGGATCACTACAATATCCCGCTTGTCCATGTGGATGCCGGCGACAAGTTCCTGGGCGAGCTGGCGGGGATCTCCGACCCCGAGACCAAGCGCAAGATCATCGGCCGCCTCTTCATCGAGGTCTTTGACGAAGAGGCCGCGAAGATCGAGGGGGCCGCCTTCCTGGCCCAGGGTACCCTCTATCCCGACGTCATCGAAAGCGTCTCGGCCCGGGGTGGTCCCTCCGCCGTGATCAAGAGCCACCACAATGTCGGCGGCCTGCCGGACTTCATGAAGCTGAAGCTGGTCGAACCCTTGCGCGAACTCTTCAAGGACGAGGTCCGGGTCCTGGGCGTGGAACTGGGTCTGCCCCCGGCCTTTGTTGGCCGTCACCCCTTCCCGGGACCGGGCCTGGCCATCCGCATTCCCGGCGAGATCACCCCGCAAAAGGTCGCCGTCCTGCAACAGGCCGATGCCATCTATCTGGACGAGATCCGCAAGGCCGGCCTGTATGACAAGATCTGGCAGGCCTTTGCCGTCCTGCTGCCGGTCAAGACCGTCGGCGTCATGGGCGATGCCCGGACCTATGAGGATGTCCTGGCCCTTCGCGCGGTGACCTCCACTGACGGCATGACCGCCGACTTCTTCGAATTCCCCTGGGAGGTCCTGGGCCGCGCAGCGACCCGGATCATCAACGAGGTCCGGGGCGTCAACCGGGTGGTCTATGACGTGACCTCCAAGCCCCCCGGGACGATCGAGTGGGAATGATCGCCGATCCCGAGGCAGGCTTGCGCCTGGACCGGCGAGCCTGACATAAATCGCCAATGGGAAAGACACGGCTCGAGGCCTTCAGCGACGGCGTGATCGCCATCATCATCACCATCATGGTGCTGGAGCTGAAGGTTCCCCATGACCCGTCGGCGACGGCCCTGATGGCCCTGCTGCCGGTGTTTCTCAGCTACGTGCTGAGCTTTGTCTATGTGGGCATCTACTGGAACAACCACCACCACATGCTGCACACCTGCAAGCACGTGACCGGCCCCATCCTGTGGTCCAATTTGCACCTGCTGTTCTGGCTGTCGCTGTTTCCCTTCGCTACCGGCTGGATGGGAGAGAACCACTTCGCGCCCCTGCCGACGGCCTTCTACGGTGCGGTGCTGCTCGCGGCGGCGATTGCCTTCTACATTCTGCAGCAGGCCATCATCGCTTCCCAGGGGGAGCACTCGGTTCTGCGCCGGGCCGTGGGCAAGGACTGGAAGGGTAAGGCCTCGCCCCTGTTCTATCTCGCCGGCACAGGGCTGACCTTTGTGAGCCCCTGGTTGGCTCAGGCGATCTACGTCCTGGTGGCCCTGATCTGGCTCGTTCCCGACAGGCGCATCGAGCGCGTCGTCAGACACGAAGCCTAGAGTCGACGCTATCTGGGCTTGATCGGCGTGCCCGCCGAGGCCGGCTGGGAGGCGTCGAGATAGGTTGTCGACCAGGGCCCGGAGGCGACCCCGATGATCACCGTGTCGACATCGGCTCCATCAAAGTGGATAGCGCCCGCTGGCACCAGGACATAGCTGCCCGCGGGATAGGATCGCGCCTGTGAATGGTCAGCAAGGTGGCCATAGCCTATCCGCAGCTCACCCCGCGCAACGAAGACCCGGGCCGTGGTGCTGTGCGAATGCGCGCTGTCCCAGACCCCGGCCGGGATGAAGAAGGCATAGGTGAAGGGCTGGCCCGCGGCCTGACGATCACCCTCCAGCAGGGCATATCTGGTGCCGTGTGCGCCGGATCGCTCCCACGGGATGGCGTCGACGGACCAGGCCATGGGTGTGGTAGATCCAGCCAGAGCAATGGCTGCCATCAGGGTTGCAGTCAGGGATGCCATGGTCGCTCCTCAAGGATGTCGGACCTTGAGGTAGCGCGGTCCAGGTTTCGCGCCCCTCCGTTTCTTGCGGTTGAAAGCGGACTTCAAATCCCTGACGGTCCACCGCAATTTTCGGAGCGGACCGTCCTGAACACCTGTCTAGGTCTGTGGGGGTCGCGGGGTTCCCCCGCCCATCCTAAGGTGACGACATGCCCAGAGCGCCAAACACAGCCAAGGAAATGGACCCGGCCCAGGTCGGCCGAATGGAGACGCTGGCGGCCTATATCGCAGAGCATGCCGACGAAACCCTGCCCCTGACCCATCTGGCCGAAAAGGCGGGTCTCAGCCCATTCCATTTCCAGCGAACCTTCAAGGCCATCATGGGGGTTAGCCCCAAGGCCTATCAGGCCGCGCAGAGATTGGCCGCCTTCAAGTCGCGCCTGCGAGACGGCGACAGCGTGCTGGGGGCGACCTTCGAGGCCGGATACGGCTCCACCAGCCGGATCTATGAACAGATCGACGGCGGTCTGGGCATGACGCCCTCGGCCTATCGCGCGGGCGGTGCCGGGGAATCCATCATCTGGGCTGTGCGGACCACCGCTCTCGGCCTGCTGATGATGGCGGCGACGCCCCGGGGGGTCTGTTTCGTGGAATTCGGCGAGAGCGAAGAGGCCCTGAGTGCCCAGCTGGCGAAGGAGTTTCCGCGGGCCGATCTGCAGGCTGCGTCTCCGGCTACGGCTGAGGCGCTCGATCAGTGGATGGCGGCCCTGGATGATCACCTTTCCCATGCGGCACCGAGACCGGATCTGCCCCTCGACCTGAGGGGCACGGCCTTCCAGATCAAGGTCTGGCGCTTCCTACTCAGCGTGAAGAGCGGAGACGTGGTCAGCTATGGCGAACTGGCCAAAGGGATTGGCGCTCCAAAGGCGGTGCGGGCTGCGGCCAGCGCCTGCGCGGCCAATCGGGTTGCCGTCCTCATTCCCTGCCATCGTGCCCTGCGCGCCGATGGCGGGCTGGGCGGCTATCGCTGGGGCCTGGCGCGTAAACGCGCTCTGCTCGATTCCGAACGGGGGAGGCGGGCCAATCCCTGATTTCCTGCCCACCTGAGCCAGATAGTCGCCGAACTTCCCTTGGGCTAAGAGTGCGGAACAGCGGGGAGACATGGGTCTCGCGAACAGAGGGGGCAGACGCCATGGCATCCGGGGCGAACACCTATGTGGACCTGAGCCACACCATCGAAGGGGGCATGATCACCTATAAGGGGCTGCCTGCTCCCCTGATCTGCGATCACCTGTCTCGGGAAAGCTCCAGGGGCGTCTATGCGCCGGGAACGGAATTCCAGATCGGCCGGATCGAGATGGTCGGAAATACCGGGACCTATCTGGACACGCCCTTTCACCGGTACGAGGACGGTTACGACCTCAGCGCCCTGACCCTGGCAAGCGTCTCTGATGTGGCCGGGATCGTTGTGCGGGTCACTCAACTCGAGGGCCGTGCCGTCGACTGGACCCACTTCACCTCCGCTCCGGTGCGGGACATGGCGGTCCTTGTCCACACTGGGTGGGATCGTCACTGGCGCAGCGACGCCTATTTCGAAGATCACCCCTATCTGACGGCCGCAGCCGCTGAGTATCTGCGGGATGAGGGGGCACGGCTTGTGGGCATAGATTCCCACAATATCGACTGCGCAGATGGCGGAGAGCGGCCGGTGCACAGCACCCTCCTTCGGGCGGGAATTCCCATCGTGGAGCACATGACCAATCTTGGGGCCTTGCCAGATGGAGGGTTCCGGTTCTTCGCGGTGCCACCCAAGATCAGCGGCATGGGCACTTTTCCTGTGCGGGCCCACGCGATCCTGAGCCCGGACGCCTGATCGGACCTAGTCTGCGTCGTCCGTCTGCTCCCAATGATCCAGACGGCCCTGCCAATAGGGACCGTCCTGGCCGGCCATTTCCCAAGCCACCTCACCCTTGTGAGGCAACCAGATGGTGCCCCGAAGTCTGTAATCTCCGAAGGTCCCGCGCCATGGGGTGATCAGGATGGGCGGGGTGGCTGAACGGGGTCGGTCCGGGGCGAAACCGGATCTGATGCGTCCGTCCGTATCGAGGCTGAGGATGACCTCAGAAGTGGTCTCTCCTGAACCGCCACTGACCGCCAGACGGTCCGGACCCTCGACCCGCCAACGCAGGGCCGTGTTGAGCAGTATGGCCGCCGGAGCCCAGGGCAGTTCGGCCAGATAACGCATAAGCTCACCGCGCAGCAGGGCCGTCGTGTGCTCAGCCCTGGCAATGGGGATGACCCCAGCGGCCATGATGTCCAGTCGACCCTCGCCGTGGTCCAGGGCATCGCGGGCGGTGAGCAGACCGAAGGGCCCGGCCTTTGCACGCCAGTCAAATTCACAGGTGCGGTTGGAGATGGTCTGGGTGGCCGTGAAGTCCATCCAGGCCTCGCTTTCAAGGCTGGTTTTCATCCGCCCGGTCTGGGTCAGTCTGACGCCATCGTGATTGTCATCGGGGGACACCCCAAGCCTCATGGCGAGGTCATAAACCGCCGACGGCAGGTCCGTTCTTTGAGGCTGAGTCATGTTCACACCTGGATTGCAGAAACGGGTCGGCGGGCGGAGTAGGGCAGGTCCTGGCCATGGCCAAAACGCATGACCAGGTCCGGGCGATGGCCTGGCATGCCGATGAGTTTCGCCAGTTCCGGCCTCAGGCTTGCGACTTCGACAGGCTGATTGATGAAGGCGCACTTCAGACCTAGGACCGTGGCCTGGAGGGCAAATCTCTGGGCAGCACGGCCCACCTGGATCCAGCCCTCAGGGTGTTCGCCCTCAGCGACGAACACCGCCAGCCCCGCCGAGGATGCGATTTGCCGGGCATACTTCGCGTTCTCAGCTTTGGTCTTGAAGACCAGGTCGAACAGGGTCGGTCCTAGCCATTCAGGAAGGACAGGATTGCCGGTGGTCCCACTGAATAAACCATCCTCTGCCTCCAGGGCCCGGCGGGGACTGAACCGCATCCAGCTCTTCAACTCGTCGAGAAAGGCGGGGTCTGACATCTGTGCCGCATTGCCCTGGCTGACCAGCGCTGTGATCTGGTCCATCCGAGGTCGGTCGGTGACCAGAACCAGGTCCACGCCCGGGGTGGCGGCAGCCTTTGACAGCTGATTGAGCATCGCATTGCTGACAGGCCGGCCGTCATAATCGCTTCGCGTGGACTGGCGCCTCGGGATGGCGTCCAGGAGGGGCGAGACCCTTGCGGCACCAGGCACAAAGTTGAACACGGCTGCGCCGACACTCGCCGGTTCATAGGCGATCTCGCCGGGAAGGCCCTTGGCGGCTGAAGCCAGGGACAGGTTTTCGGCCGCGCAACCAAGGCTGACAAACAGGTGGTGGTCATCCGGATCGACCACGGGTGTGCGCCGGGTCAGGTCAGGAAGGATGCTGATGCGGGTCGGACTGAGGTTGAACTTCCAGGGCTGGGTATTGTGTCCGCTGGGGGCGAGAGACGCATAGCGCAGCAGCTCAAGGGTGTCAGGGGACTGGGCCAGTCGCCTTCTGTTGCGCGCTACGGCCTCCGCATAGGCGGCCATGGATCCTATGTCCCTGGCGAGTGCATAGGCCCCACCTGTGCCGGCGAGCAGGACGGCGGCGCTGCCTGCAATGAGCCCTCGACGCGTTGTCATCTTCGACCACCTGACCTTGGCGGGAAGACAAGTTCACACCATCCCGGAAGGGCAAACTACCGGGGTCAGGAAGGGGTAGGCAGGATCGGGAACTACCCATGACAGGCTCAGCGGACCTGGCCCGGCCCGGACGTCATAACCCCGGTTCAGATCACCGATCGAACGCCTGGAATTGCCCGCAAGATTGCCGAGACCGAAAAGCTTGCGACGGTCGCCGCCAGCCCCACGGCCGCAAATTTCAACAGCGGCGGCAGGCCCGATGCCGCTAGGGCCAGGCTGATGGCGACCAGTATCGGCGGGTGCACGATATAGGCTCCAAAGGCACCCCGCCCCAGCCAGGCGCCCAAGGGCGTCTGTCTGGGCCACCATCGCGGTGCGCCCCAAAGCAGACCCAGGATCACACCCCAGGCGAAAACTGGATCCCACAGGGCGTAGAGGAATGCGTTCAGCGTCCACCCGCCCTCAAAACCGCCAGCGTCACCACGGGTGACAAACAGCACCAGAAGCAAGAGGCCCGACACGGCCGAGACCCGCATCCAGAGCCTTGCCTGTCTGATGTCGATGCGCTCCAGCAGGCCTGACCGGGAGGCGGCACATCCAGCGGCAAACAGGAAGACATAGGGTGCGAAATAGCCGAGTTGCAGCCCGGCCACTTCGTGTCCGATCGGAACAACCAGCCTTATGAGGAAGGACACGATCCCGATCATGACGGCTGCAATGGCCAGGAT
>CAIYZB010000012.1 GCA_903930545.1 uncultured Alphaproteobacteria bacterium | reverse complement strand
ATGGCCTTATCGGCGGCCTTCAGCATGTCATAGATGGTGAGGCATGCGATGGAGACAGCGGTCAGGGCCTCCATCTCCACCCCGGTCTGACCGGAGGTCCGCACCCGGGCTGTGACGCCAAGGCCACCCTCGCCGGGCTCGACTCGCACCTCCACCTTGGTCAGGGCCAGGGGGTGGCAGAGGGGGATGAGGTCGGAGGTCTTCTTGGCGGCCATGATCCCGGCCAGCTCCGCTGTGGCCCGGACATCGCCCTTCTTGGCGTCTCCGGACAGGGCGAGGGCCAGGGTTTCGGGGGCCATGGAGACGAAGCCTTCGGCCAGGGCCTCCCGCGCCGTGACCGCCTTGTCGGAGACGTCCACCATATTGGCGCGGCCGGTCTCGTCGATATGGGTGAGACGGGTCACTTTTCCAGCAGTCTCGGCATGAGTTCCACCATGTTGCAGGGGCCATGGCGGCTGTCGAGCTGGGCGGAGATCACCTTGTCCCAGCCATCCTTCACCGCGCCGTTTGACCCGGGCAGGCAGAAGACAAAGACCCCGCCGACGATCCCGGCCGTTGCCCGGGACTGCAAGGTGGACAGGCCGACGGACTGATAGCTGACCAGATGGAAGACCACCGAAAAGCCGTCGATCTTCTTGTCGAAAAGGGGCTCCACCGCTTCAGGGGTGACATCGCGGCCGGTAATGCCGGTCCCGCCGGTGGTGATGATCACATCCACCGAGCCGGAGGCGACCCAGGCCTTGATCTGCTCGCGGATCTGGCTGACCTCGTCCTTGACGATGCCCTTGTCAGCGACCTGGTGACCCGCAGCGCGGATGCGCTCAGCCAGGACGTGGCCGGAGGTATCGCTTTCCTCGTCCCGGGTGTCGGAGACGGTGAGGACGGCGATCCGCACCGGGGTGATGGTCTGGGCCGTGTCGATACGGCCTCCGGGGATCAGGGTGGTCATGGCTTGGTCTCCCAGCGGGCAAGGTCGGTAAGGTCGGAGGCGCGGGGCTCGATCCAGCGGCTGCCGTCCGGGCCGGTCTCCTTCTTCCAGAAGGGGGCGCGGCTCTTCAGATAGTCCATCAGGAAGTCGCAGGCCTCGAAGGCCTCGCGGCGATGGGCCGAGGCGGTAGCGACGAAGACGATGGGCTCGCCGGGGGCGATGGTCCCGACCCTGTGCAGGATCAGATAGGCCTGGAGGCCGAACCGGGTCTCGGCCTCTCGGGCGATCTCGCCGATGGCGGCCTCGGTAAAGCCGGGATAGGCCTCCAGCTCCAGGGTCTCGGTGCGGCCCTGCTCGGCCCGGGCGATGCCAGTAAAGCTGGCCACAGCCCCCACCTCCTGGCGGCCTTGGCAAAAGGCGCTCAGCTCGGCTCCGGGGTCGAAACTCTGCTGGAGAAGCCGGATCATCCGCCGCTCATGGGTGGCAGGAAGGCGACCTCGGAATTGGGGTTGAGGGGCGCATCGCCCCGCAGCAGGACCTGATCCAGGGCGACCTGGACCCCGGGTCCGGCCAGGGCCTCGGCCAGCTGGGCATCGAGACTGTCCAGATGAGCGCGCAGGGCCGAGACGGTCGGGGCCTCGATCAGGCGATCCCGCCAGCCTGCCAGATCGGCCAGACGGCCAAACATCAGGACCCGGGCCATCTAGCCCCCCGTCGTGGACATATGCCTCGCCACGGCAGGAGCAGAAGCGCGGACAATCTGGAAATCGTGCCCCTCGGGCTTGGCATCCACGGCCAGCCGGATGGCGTCCACCAATCCGGCATCATCCACCCCGGCGCGGAGAACGGCCCGCAGGTCGGAGGCATCCTCACGACCCAGGCAGGTATGGAGGGTGCCGGTGCAGGTCAGGCGCACCCGGTTGCAGCTCTCACAGAAATTGTGGGTCAGGGGGGTAATCAGGCCCAGGCGACCGCCGGTTTCCTCCACCTTCACATAGCGGGCCGGGCCTCCGGTATTGAGCGGCAGGTCGGTGAGGGTCCAGTAGCTCTCCAGCTCCCGGCGAACCTCGGCCAGGGACAGGAACTGGTCGGTGCGGTCGACCTCGATCTCGCCCAGGGGCATGGCCTCGATTAGGGTCATGTCGCAGCCCAGGCCATGGGCCCAGCGGATCAGGTCCGGGAGTTCAGCGGCATTGTCATCCTTCAGGGCGACGGCATTGATCTTGACCTTGAGGCCAGCAGAAAGCGCTGCATCGATTCCGCCCAAGACCTGGGACAGCTGGCCGCCGCGGGTCAGGGTGCGGAACAGTTCGGGCTTGAGGGTGTCCAGGGAGACATTGATCCGTTTCACCCCCAGCCGGGCCAGGTCTGAGGCGTGGGTGGCCAGCTGGGTGCCGTTGGTAGTTAGGGTCAGTTCCTCAAGGGCCCCGGATTTCAGGTGCCGCGACAGGTTCTCCACCAGGGTCATGAAGCCCTTGCGCACCAGGGGTTCACCCCCGGTGAGGCGCAGCTTGCGCACTCCCAGGCCGACAAAGGCCGAAGCCACCCGGTCCAGCTCCTCGAGCGTCAGGACCTCGGCCTTGGGCAGGAAGGTCATGTGCTCGGACATGCAATAGACGCAGCGCAGGTCACAGCGGTCCGTGACCGAGACGCGCAAATAGGTCACCGTGCGGCCAAAGCCGTCGAT
>CAIYZB010000011.1 GCA_903930545.1 uncultured Alphaproteobacteria bacterium | reverse complement strand
GGGGGCTGCCGGTGATCGTGGCCACCCAGATGCTGGAATCCATGATCCATGCCCCCACCCCGACCCGTGCCGAGGCCTCGGACGTGGCCGGTGCGGTCTATGAGGGGGCTGACGCCGTCATGCTGTCGGCCGAGACGGCGGCGGGGGATTTCCCCCTGGAAGCCGTAACCATCATGGACCGGATCATCTGCCGCGTGGAACAGGACCCTCGCTGGCCGGAACTGATGCGGGCGGAATACCCGGTTCAGGATGCCGATGCTGATGCCCTGGTGGCCGCGGCCCGCAAAGCGGCTGAGGCGGCCTCCACCGCCTGTCTGGTGGCCTTCACAACCACAGGCCAGACCGCCCTGCGCCTGGCCCGGTCCCGCCCTCTGCAACCTACCCTGGCCCTGACGCCTCACCTGTGGGCGGCCCGGCGTATGGCCCTGGTCTGGGGGGTGGAATCCCGCATCACCCAGCCGATCCTTGATCCGGAGGACCTGGCCCGGATCGCCGTGGAACAGGCCATGGAGTCTGGCCTCGCTGGACCGAGCCAGAGGGTCCTGATCCTGGCCGGCCTGCCCATGGGCTCTCCGGGTGCGGCCAATATCCTGCGTCTGGCCCATACACCGCGCCGTTAGGCACCCCATGATCGAAACCTTTGCCACCCCCGAAGACCTGGCCGATGCCGCAACACGGGTGGTCAGCATGGCCCTGCGCTCGGGGTTGGCAGACCGGGGTCATGCCACCCTGATCGGGACTGGGGGACGCTCGCCGGAGCTGACCTATGACCGTCTGTCCGGTGCCGAGCTGGACTGGGGTCGGGTCAGTGTCACCCTGTCAGATGACCGGTTCGTCCGGGATGATGATCCGGCCTCCAATGCCCGGCTGGTTCGGGAGCGCCTCCTGGTGGGGGAGGCCGCCTCTGCCCGTTTCGTGCCCCTTTGCCGCCCGGTCTCCAATCCTGCCCTGGCGGCGGAACTGGCCGATCCGGAGATCCACAAGCTCGCTCCCTTTGACTGTCTCCTGCTGGGCATGGGGGAGGATGGCCACATTGCCTCCCTGATCCCGGGCGACCCTGACCTGGCTTTGGGGATGGACCCTGAGAGCAGCATCTTCGTCCGCCCGGTTCCCGCCGGTCTGGGTACCCCGCCCGTCGCCCGGATCACCCTGACCTTGGCGGCCCTGATCCAGGCCAGGTCCATACTGGTCCTGATCTCAGGTGATCTCAAACGTCAGATCATCGAGGCCGGTTCAGGGCTTCCCATCCATGACCTCCTGGCCCTGGCCAGGGATCGCACCCGCCTGTTCTGGACGCCCTGAGAGGACATCCCATGCATCCCGTCACGGCCGCTGTCACCGAAGCCATCATTGCCCGCAGCCGTCCGACCCGGCAGGCCTATATGACCGCCATGCGGCAGGCCGGTGAGGCGGGACCTGGCCGGGCCAAGCTGTCCTGTGCCAACTGGGCCCATGCCTTTGCCGCCAGTCCGGAGGGGGACAAGCAGAGACTGCGCAATCCCACGGCGATCAATATAGGCATCGTCTCGGCCTATAATGACAT
>CAIYZB010000010.1 GCA_903930545.1 uncultured Alphaproteobacteria bacterium | reverse complement strand
CTGGGCCGGGCCGGGCGGCCAGCTGACTGAGCCTTGGCCTCTAGGCTCACCAGGGTGATGCCGTCGGCCGAGGAGAAGACCTGGTGGTTGGTGTCCACGGTCATGATGTCGTTGTAACGGGTCACCGACCAGAAGGGGCCATAGGCGCTGTCGGCCGTGTAGTGGACAGGGTCCTCGCGGCGCAGGCGCTCGAAATAGGGCCACATGGCGTCTTCGGTGAAGAGCTCGGGCTGGGCCGGATTGAGGGTGTCGAGGGGCTCGGCATAGGCCTGGGCCCGGGCATCCCTGGAAAGATCGATGGAACCGTCACTCATGGCCAGCCTCCCTTTGGGGATCCTCGTCGCAGGCTGCGATCGGGACGACCCCTTGTCATCAGGCGATTGGGCCAATCCGTACATCGTATTGCAAGGACAATAGCGAGGGGCGAGGCCTTAGGCTAAACAGGCGTTTGAACTTCGGGGGGATGCGATATGTCGAGCGAACATTTTGACGTTGTGATCGTCGGGGCCGGCCTGTCGGGCATTGGCGCGGCGGTGCATCTGAAGTCCAACAGTCCGGACCGGTCCTATGTGATCCTTGAAGGCCGCGAGGCCATCGGTGGGACCTGGGATCTGTTCCGCTATCCGGGCATCCGGTCGGACTCCGACATGTATACCCTGGGCTATCGCTTCAAGCCCTGGACAGCAGCCAAGGCCATTGCCGATGGCCCATCGATCCTCAGCTATGTCCGCGAGACGGCGCAGGAACACGGGATCGACAGCCATATCCGCTTCAGCCATCTGGTCTCCAAGGCCAGCTGGTCGACTGAGGACGCGGTCTGGACCGTGGAGGCGACGCAGGAGGGCGTGACCCGCACATTCACCTGCAACTTCCTTTTCCTGTGCGGCGGCTATTACAGCTACAAGGGCGGCTATACCCCTGACTTTGCGGGCATGGACCGCTTCAAGGGCCGCATCGCCCATCCCCAGAACTGGACGCCGGATATCGACCATGCGGGCAAGCGCGTGGTGGTGATCGGCTCCGGCGCTACGGCTGTCACCCTGGTCCCGGAAATGGCCAAGACGGCCGCCCATGTCACCATGCTCCAGCGCTCGCCCACCTATGTGGTCTCCGCCCCGGCCGAGGATTCCCTGGCCAACTGGACCCGCACCAAGCTGCCAGCCAAGCTGGCCTATGCGGTGACCCGCTGGCGCAAGGTCCTGTTCGGCATGTATTTCTTCCGGGTAGCCCGCAAACAGCCCGACATGGTCAAGCAGCGGATCATCGGCATGGTCCGCGAACAGCTTGGCCCGGACTATGACGTCGAGACCCACTTCACCCCGCGCTACAATCCCTGGGACCAGAGGGTCTGTCTGGTACCCGATGCGGATCTGTTCACGGCGATCAAGACCGGGGCGGCCTCCGTGGTCACCGACCACATCGAGACCTTCACCGAGACCGGTCTTCAGCTGAAATCGGGCAAGACGCTTGAAGCTGATCTCATCGTCACCGCTACGGGGCTCAATCTCGAGGTCATGAATGGCCTGGCCCTGGAAGTGGACGGCAAGGCCGTCGAGCCCGGAAAACTGTTGAGCTACAAGGGCTTGATGTATGAAGGGGTGCCCAACCTGGCGACGTCCTTCGGCTATACCAACGCCTCCTGGACCCTGAAGTGTGACCTCACCTGCGAATATGTCTGTCGCCTGCTGAACCACATGAAGCGCACGGGCCTGCGTCAGGCCACCCCGCGCAATACAGCCGGTGATGTCACCGAGGTGCCGTGGCTGGACTTCTCTTCCGGCTATGTCCAGCGGACCATCGATGTCTTCCCGAAACAGGGCGACAAGGCCCCTTGGAAGCTGAACCAGAACTATGCCCTGGACCTGATGAACCTGCGTTATTCGCGTGTGGATGACGGGGTCATGACCTTCAGCAACCCGGCCCGCAGCAACAGGAAAGCGGCCTAGGTCCCCCTCAGTCGGCTTTCGCCGACAGCTCCCCCGGAGGGGGAGCAATTAGGTTATATGAATGCAATTTTAAATTGCATTTAGCCTCCCTCCGGTTAGCTTCGCATAATTCCTCCCCTTCTGGGGGGGGGTGGCACGCGAAGCGTGACGGAGGGGGCCCTGCAAGCATCACCCACCACCCGAAAACGCGCCAGGTGCCTTCGGCAATCCCTTACCCTGCCGGAAGGTCT
>CAIYZB010000009.1 GCA_903930545.1 uncultured Alphaproteobacteria bacterium | reverse complement strand
TTGATGTGGAAATAGACGCTGCGGTCGGTGAAGTTCAGCGGGGTCCACTGCCAGAAGAAGCCGCCGATGGTCTGGGGCACCGGGGGCTGCGGATCTGGAGCACCTACCGGACGAATGCCCCAGGAGCGGTCGCGGGAGCCGGTGGTGCCCTCGGCCAGGTCACGGCGCACCCCGTCCACCTCGATCCAGCCCGTGCAGCGGACGTTCTGGGTCAGGCGGGTATAGTCCATGAAGGCCCGCGGCCCATTGCGGCGGGTGAAGCGCGGCTCCTCGATGGGAAAGGCGCGGCCATCAAAAACGATGTCGGCGGCAAAGCCGTTTGAGGGCTCGACGATGACCCTCAGGGTCTGAAGGGGTTCGATGACCTCGATCCGGATGGGGCCACAGGTCAGGTCCATCCGCTCCATCTGCAGGATCCGGCTGGCATGGAGACAGTGCTGGACCCCGTCACGGATCACCGAAAAATGGGCGTCGGCAATGTTCAGGTGGGGATAGACCCCGAAGGCGGCGGCGAAGAATTCTGACCCGTCAGGCCCATAGCCATTGAAGAAATACCGATCATAGAAGTTCCGGTCCGTGCCCGAATAGGCAATGGGATCCGGGGTCTGGTGGATCGGGAAATCGTCGCCCTTGGTCAGCATGGGGGTCTCCTCCGGGGGCCGCATCTCGTGATCGGTATTGCCGTTGCGCGGCTGCCGGCAGTATCCAGTGAACAAGGATAACAACACAAGGGAGAGCGTCCTTTGCTGACCCAACGTCACCTGACGCTGGGTCACTTGGCGCCTGACAGGCCATGAGCGCGAGCGATATCCGTATCCCTGATGACAAGGCGATGATGCTGGTGGATCCAGCCGCCTATGCCGATCACCGTATCCACGACACCTATGCCTGGCTGAGGGCCAACAACCCCTTCGGCAAGGCCGAGATCGAGGGCGTAGAGCCCTTCTGGGTCACCAGCAAGCACGAGGACATTCTGGAGATCAGCCGCCAGAACGCCCTGTTCTCCAGCGGGGCCAAGAGCCCGACCCTGACCTCCATCGCCGTAGACCAGCGTATCCGCCAGATGACCGGCGGCAGTCCCCACCTGCTGCGGACCCTGATCCACATGGATCAGCCCGATCACATGAAATACCGCACCCTGACCCAGGCCTGGTTCCTGCCCCAGAACCTGAAATCCATGGAGGAGCGCATCCGCAAGATCGCCCGCTCCGCCGTGGACAAGATGGCGGCCAAGGGTGGGGAATGCGACTTCGTCAAGGAAGTGGCCCTGCACTATCCGCTCCATGTGGTCATGGAGATCATGGGCGTGCCGGAGGAGGATGAGCTGCGGATGCTCATGCTGACCCAGGAACTGTTCGGGGCAGCCGATCCGGAACTGGGTCGCAAGCCGGCGGCCGAGGCGTCTGATGCCCCCGATGCCCAGCTGGACATGGGTGTCCTCACCGACTTCATCAACTATTTCACGGCCTTCTCGGACGGCAAGCGCGCCAATCCGACGGATGACCTGGGCAGCCTGATTGCCAATTCCAAGATCGATGGTCAGCCGATCAGCCATTTCGAGGCCATGAGCTATTACATCATCGTGGCCACGGCCGGCCACGACACCACCTCGTCCTCCACCGGTGGGGCCATCTGGGGCCTGGCCGAGAACCCCGGCGAACTGGCCAAGCTCAAGGCCAATCCTGGGCTGATCAATGGCCTGGTGGATGAGTCGATCCGCTGGACCACCCCGGTGAAGACCTTCATGCGCACCGCCATGGAAGACACCGAGATCCGCGGCCGCAAGGTCGCCAAGGATGACTGGATCATGCTCTGCTATGCCTCGGGCAACCGCGATGAGGCGGTGTTCGAAGATCCCCAGGGCTTCCATGTCGATCGCAGCCCCAACCGCCATCTGGCCTTTGGCTATGGCGCTCACCTCTGCCTCGGCCAGCACCTGGCCAAGATGGAGATGCGCATTCTCTGGGAAGAGATGCTGCCGCGTCTGGAGTCCCTGGAACTGGCTGGTGAACCGGCCATGAGCCATGCGGTCTTCGTCAATGGGCCCAAGACCCTGCCCATCCGCTACAGGATGAGCTGACTTGGCCCGTATGCTTGAACCCCGGCTGGCGAGCTATATCGCCGGCAAAATGCCCCAGGCCAGTGCCGTGGCGGTGGACTCTCTCTCGCGGATTTCCGGCGGGGCCTCGCGGGAGACCTATCGTTTCCGCCTGACCTGGAACGAGGGCGGAGAGGCCCGGGAGCGCAAGCTCATCCTGCGCCGCGATCCCCCGGCTAGCCTGATCGAGACCGAGCGCCGGATCGAGTTCGAGGCCTATCGGGCCTTCCACGGCTCCTCCGTCCCTGTGCCGGAAATGCTCTGGCTGGAGGAGGAGTCCGACGCCCTGGATCACCCCTTCTTCATCGCCGAGGAAATTGCAGGCTTCCAGGCCGGGGTCGCCACCCTCTGGGCCGAACCCTATGTCTCGACCCTCACCGCCCTGGGCCAGCGCAAATGGACCATCCTGGGCGACATCGCCCGGGCCGATCCGGAGGCTCTTGGGCTCACCGGCGTCATGCCGGCCGTCGAGCCTGATCAGTGCTGGAACCGCGAGCTCAGTCACTGGGAGGCCGTCCTGGACGATGACGAGGTCGAGCCCCTGCCCATCACCCGGGCGGCGATCCGCTGGCTCAGGGCCAATCCCCCGCCGCCACCCGCCCGGATTGCGGTGGTTCACGGCGACTATCGCACCGGCAATTTCCTTTATGACGACAAGGGCGGCATCCACGGGATCCTGGACTGGGAAATGGCCCATCTGGGGGATCCGCTGGAAGATCTGGGCTGGAGCTTCAACCCCGTCTGGACCTTTGGTCGCGGCCTGGCCGGTGGTCTTCTGCCCCATGCCGAGGCCATCGCCCTTTGGGAGGCCTCAAGCGGCCTGAAGGCTGATCTGGCGGCCCTGAAGTGGTGGACCCTGTTCAACTGCGTCAAGGGTCAGGCCATCTGGGTCTCCAGTGCCCGGGCCTGGATCGACGGGGCCAATCGCGAACCGATCATGGTCTATCCGGCCTGGGCCCTGATCAATGCCCAGGACCAGGCCACCCTGGCTGTCATGGGGAAGCTGTCATGAACCCGACTGTGCCTGCGGTCCTGGCCGAGCTGGCCGGACTGGTGATGCGCAATGCCGCCCCGGATGTCGCGGCCTCCGACCGGGCCAATGCCCTGGGACTCACGGCGGCCCTGCTGGTCATGGCGGCAGAGGCTTTTGACGGGGCGGCCGCCATGCTGGTCGCTGAAAACCGCGCTTTCCGCGCCCTGCTGGTGCGTGGGGCTGCACACGTCCCGACGGGTCTTGATCTGGGTGATGACGAGGATCTGAGGGTCTCGGCCCTGCAGGCCATCAATGCCCGGCTGCGTCAGGGCCTCATTGACCTGCACACCGCCGTCGAAGGGGTCGATCCGGATCTGGAGGCCGCCGTCTGGAGCGAGCTGGTCGCCTCCACCGGACGGCGTCGAACCGCCGGCATGGCGGGCTGATCCGCAAAGGTTCGCATCGACAAGCCCATCAGGGTCAGCTTTGTTGTCGCCGCCCGGCTCGCGCCGGGCCAATTCAAACCACTTCATTTCAATTGGGGACGAATTTCATATGCCTCGAATGGCACCAGAACCGACGCCGGAGACCCAGCATTTCTGGGACGGAACCCTTAAGGGCGAACTCCTGCTGCAAAGGAACAAGGAAACCGGCATCGCCTATTTCCCGCCCCGGCCCTTTGATCCCCGCACGGGATCGCGGGACGTGGAGGTGTTCAAGGCCTCGGGCCGCGCGACCCTCTATTCCTACGTGATCAATGTGCGCCCGCGTCCTGACATGGGCACCGAGCCCTATGCCATTGCCGTGGTGCAACTGGAGGAAGGGCCGCGGATGATGACCAATATCGTCAACTGCCCCCAGACCCCCGAAGCCCTGCAGCTGGACATGCCCCTGCAGGTCACCTTCGAAAAGATCAGCGACACCATTGCGCTGCCCCTCTTTGAGCCGGCCAAGGGCTGAGATCGCACATGAAACAGAAATCCGTTGCGGTCGTCGGGGCCGCTGAAACCACCAAGATGGGCAAGATCCCGGACGTGTCCGTGATCGGCCTGCACGCCGATGCCGCCCTCAACGCCATGAAGGATGCGGGCCTCACGCCGGCTGACATCGATGGCGTGGCCACCGCCGGGGTCAGTCCCGTGGAACTGGCCCACTATCTGGGCATCACGCCGACCTATGCCGATGGCACCAGTGTCGGTGGCTGCTCCTTCATGCTTCATGTCCGTCATGCGGCGGCCGCCATCAATGCCGGTCTGGCCACCACCATCCTGATCACCCACGGTGAGTCCGGTCGCAGCCGGGTCGGTGCCGGCGGCTTTGGCCGTGCGCCCTCCAGCCTGATGGGCCAGTTCGAGATGCCCTATGGCGTCGGTGGTCCGCCGACCATGTTCACCATCCCGGTGCTTCGCTACATGAAGACCCACGGGGTGACCGAAGAGGATCTGGCCATGGTGGCCGTGATCCAGCGGGAATGGGCAGCCCTCAATCCCCGGTCCAGCTTCAAGGATCCGATCACGGTGGATGATGTCCTGAACTCGGACATGATCGCCTGGCCCTTCCGCAAGCTGATGTGCTGCCTGGTCACCGACGGCGGCGGGGCCCTGATCCTGACCAGTGCCGAGCGGGCCAAGGATTTCCCGCAAAAGCCGGTCTATGTCCTGGGCACGGGCGAAAGCGTCGAGACCCCCATGGTCAGCCAGATGGATGACTTCAACACCTCCAAGGCCTTCCGGGTTTCCGGCAAAAAGGCCTTTGACGAGGCGGGGATCAGCCATTCCGACGTCGATCACCTGATGATCTATGACGCCTTTGCCCACCTGCCGCTTTACGGCCTGGAAGATCTCGGCTTCTGCAAGCCGGGGGAAGCCAAGGACTTCATCCGTGAGCGGAACACGGCCATCGGCGGCAAGCTGCCTCTCAATACCAATGGCGGCGGCCTGTCCTACATGCACTCGGGCATGTACGGCATGTATGCCCTCCAGGAGAGCGTGCGTCAGATGCGCGGCATTGCCCCGGCCCAAGTGAAGGACGCCAATATCAGCGTCTGCCACGGGGTGGGCGGCATGTTCGCGGCCTCCGGCACCATCATCTTCTCCAACGAAGCGCCCTGATCGGGCCCCCCCCCGTCACGCTTCGCGTGCCACCTCCCCCAAAGGGGGGAGGAATTGGGCACAGCTGATTGCTCCCCCTCAGGGGGAGCTGTCAGCGAAGCTGACTGAGGGGGAATGCCTCAGCCCGGAAGCACTTCGCCTTGCGGGGTCATCTCGAAGGTCAGGTCATAGGTCCCGGGTTTGACGAGATAGGCCTCCAGGGTGTCGGGCCCGCAGCTGGCGGTGCCCAGACCTCTCTGACGGACATCCAGATTGACCAGAACCTCCCGGCGGGGGGTGAGGTCGGTGGTGTGCCGGGCGGCGAACAGGTCCTCCGGTGCGAAATGGGTCGCGGAGCCCTCGCAGGGGACCGAGGGTGTCAGGCGCAGGCTGGCCCCTGATGCGGCAAGTTCCATCCAGCGCAGCTCGGTATGGTTGCCGTGCTCCTGTGGCAGGACATAGGGCACATACTGGTCAGTGACGCTGGTCTCGAAGCGCCCGATCCAGGCCGCGCGATTGCGGTCGATATAGTTCTCCAGGGGACCACGCCCGAACCAGCTCATCTGTTCGAAGGCTTCGGGCAGGGTCAGGGTGACTCCCAGCCGGGGCAGGTCGGGCAGGGCCTCGTCCACCTCGAAGCGATTGGTCACCTGGATGGTGCCATCAGTACGGACCAGATAGCGGTGATGATGGGTCAGAGCCCTCTCCACCCCAGCTGTCGATGCCGTCTGGTCTATGGTGACAATCACGCCCTCCGGGGTCTGTTCGACCTTCACAGCCGGTGGACGCAGGATCAGGGCATCGAGCCCGGCCTCCAGCCAGCGTCCGAGGGGCTTGCGGTCCTGATTGGTCCAGCCCTTGATCCCGTCATTGTCGGTGGCGCCACGCCAGACCTGCAGCCGTGGGCCGGACAGAATCATGAGGTGATTGCGCCAGACCATGCCGGTGAGCTGGCCAAGGGGCCGCGAGAAGCGAACCTCGAACCCGTCACCCCGCAACAGGACCTCGTCCCCGGCCTCGATCAGCTCAAGGGCGGTGCCGGTAGCAGACGGGCGAATGGCCTCTGCCCGGGGGGCGGAGGCATAGGCCAGCTGATCCCAGGCCACCTCATGGCCGGCCGGGGCATAGGGCGTGTCGGCCGCGAGCGCGAACCGCACCATGAGGAAGGCCTCCTGACCCGCCTCCAGGCTCAGGGCGGGGCAGGGCAGGGTGATGACCTCGGATTGGCCGGGCGCTGTGGTCAGCAATGGCAGGTCACCGCTGGCGACACCCTCGCCATCCACCTCAAGGACCCAGTGCCCGGTCAGGTCGGACAGTGTGCTGAAATCACGGCGGTTATGGATGCGGATCTCCGATCCCTCGCCTTCCCGGGTCACCCGGACCGGCTGGACCAGTTTCTTGAACTCCCACAGACCTGGATGGGGCACCCGGTCGGCGGAGACGATGCCGTCGCAGCAGAAGTTCAGATCATTTGGCGTGTCGCCAAAGTCACCACCATAGGCCATCCAGGGACGATCTTGGTCATCATGCTGCAACAGTCCGTGGTCGCACCATTCCCAGATGAAGCCGCCCTGCAGGCCGTGATGGGCTTCGAAGGCGTCCCAATAGTCGCCCAGGCTGCCATTGGAATTGCCCATGGCGTGGGAATATTCGCACAGGATCATGGGCCGGCGATCGGCAGGTTCATTGGCCTCAGCCCAGGCCACCAGATTGGCAATGGGGGGATACATGGGGCAGACTAGGTCGCTGGCATGTCCGCCGGGGGCCGTGCCTGGAACCCAGGGGGTATGGAAGCCGGGGGGGCTGGCGCTCAAGTCCCAGCCCCAGACGGCACCTTCATAGTGCAGGGGGCGTGAGGGGTCGAAGCTGCGGATCCAACCGGCCATGGCATCGTGATTGGGGCCATAGCCGCTCTCATTGCCCAGGGACCAGATGATGACACTGGGATGGTTCTTGTCCCGCTCCACCATGCGCAGACCCCGCTCCACGAACTGGGCGGCATAGCGCGGGTCGCGGCAGATCGTGTGCAGGAAGGCGTGGGTCTCGAGATTGGCCTCGTCGATCAGATAGAGCCCGTACTCGTCGCAGAGATCGTACCAGTCCTCGGCATTGGGATAGTGGGAGGTGCGCACGGCATTGACGTTGAAGGCCTTCATCAGCTTGATGTCGGCGATCATGCTCTCGCGGCTGACCACCTTGCCGGTCACCGGATCATGCTCGTGGCGGTTCATGCCGCGGATCATCACGGCCTTGCCGTTGATCAGCAGCTCCCGGTCCCCCAGTTCCACCCGACGGAAGCCGATATTGCAGGCGCTGGCCTCGATCTCGGGGCCGTCTCCCACATGCAGGCTGACCACAGCGCGATAGAGATAGGGACTCTCGCTGGACCAGAGCCGGGGAGTGGGAATGTCGACCTCGAAGGCGACATCGCCCAGGGGGCGGCCATAGGGGCTGTAGCGGTCGATGGATCCCTTGATCTTCCGACGGAGGGGAGTCTCGAGCACGGCCTGTCCCTGGGCATCGAACAGCTGGACCTGGACCTCATGGCCATCCACTGCCGGGCCGCCCAGCTTGACCGAGACCCGGAACTTGCCGGTGGTGAAATCCTCGCTGAGGTCGCCCCGGGCAAAGACATCGCCAATGTGCGAGACCGGCGTCGCCCGCAGGAAGACGGAGCGGTGAATGCCCCCCATCCACCACTGGTCCTGATCCTCTACATAGGTGGCGTCGGACCACTTGATGACCGCACAGCAGAGCAGATTGGGCTCGCCCTTCCTCAGAAAGGGCGTGATGTCGAATTCCTGGGGCAGGCGGGAATCCTTGCCCATGCCGACCGCCTGTCCATTGACCCAGACATAGAGAACGCTCTCTGCGCCCCCGACATTGAGGACGACCCGCTGGCCATCCCAGTCGGACGGCACCTCGAACCAGCGGCGATAGAGGCCGGTGGGATTGTCCGCCGGGACATTGGGGGCCGTGCCCGCAAAGGGCATCTGGACATTGGTATAGTGGGGCCGGTCATGGCCGTGCAGGGTCCAGTTGGACGGGACGGGCAGCCTGCCCCAGCTTGAGTCGTCAAACCCCGTTTGTGGAAAGTCCTCGGGCACGGCCTCCGGGCGGGGTGCCAGATGAAAGGCCCAGTCGCCATTAAGGCTGAGAACCAGGGGGGAGCCGTGACGGCCGCCCTTCAGGGCCCCGGCAATGGTGGGATAGGAGACCAGGCTCGCACGGGCCGGCAGTCGCCCCCGGGAAATGGTTTCCGGATGTTCCCAGGTCCGGGTGCTTCCCTCCATGAACAGGGTCTGGGGCATTGGAAGTCTCCGGAATCAGGGCAAGGTGGCGTCCACAGGTATGTGATTGATACCTCATGCCGGTATCAGACACGACTGTTGCGCAGACCGTCATCGTCAGGTCTTCGAACCTGTTAGGATCCTGTCGAACGGGCCTTGGCAGAGCGAATCGCCGGACCATGGGTTTTGGAAGATTCAAGATGCAAAAACAGCGACTTACCGCAGTTTATGCTGCAGCAATGCTGCGCAGCATTTTTGCCCTGATTCTGACCCTGGGGATGATCGGTCCTGTCTCAGCTGAGGACCTTGTCCCCACACCAGACCTGATCCTTTCGGGAACCCTTACCGGTGCCGATCACCAGACCTATCGCGAGCTGGCCTTCAAGGTTCCGGCGCGCACCAAACAGATCACGGTCGCCTTTTCCTATACCGGCCAGGCCCAGAAATCAGTGATCGATCTGGGGCTGCGCGACCCCCAGCGGTTCCGGGGCTGGAGCGGCGGCAACAAGTCGGAATTCACCCTGAGCGAGGCTTCAGCTACCCCCTCATACCTCCCCGGCCCCTTGCCAAAGGGGGTCTGGCACCTGGTGCTGGGCGTGCCCAATATGCGTCCCAAGGCCGAGGCCGCTTACGAGGCGAGGATCTGGTTTGACCGTCCGGCCCCGTCCCCAGCCCAGCCAGAGGCGCTGGTCTGGCTGAGGGGTGATCTGCACATGCATACCGCCCACTCAGACGGTACCTGTCTGTCGAAGGCTGGCAAAAGGGTGGCCTGCCCCGTCTTCCGCACCCTCGAGGCTGCCGCGGCCCGGGGGCTCGATTTCATCTCCGTGACGGACCACAACACGACCTCCCAGGCCAATTCTCTCAAGGAACTCGCCCCCTATTTCGATGGCCTGATCCTGATCCCTGGCCGGGAGATCACCACCTTCCAGGGCCATGCCAATCTGTTCGGCACCGAGGCTCCCCTGGACTTCCGTCTGGGCAGCAAGGCCGTGCCGGACTTTGCGGCCCTGGCCGATCAGGTTCAGGCCACGGGCGGGCTCCTGTCCATCAACCACCCAGCCATGCCTTCCGGCGAGGTCTGCATGGGCTGCGGCTGGAGCCTATCGTCCACGGACTATGGCCGGGTCGGTGCGATGGAAGTCGTAAATGGTGGGGGTCTGGCCATTGCCGGGGGCCGTGCCGACGGACTGTTCTCGGGGATCAAGGCCTGGGAGGCGGCTCTGAATGCAGGTTTCCGCCTCACGGGCATCGGGGGCTCTGACAACCACGATCCCGGTCTGGACCCCTCCAAGCCCTCCGCCATCGGCGTTCCGACCACGGTGGTGGGGGCTCAGGGGCGTGACGGGCCCTCGATCCTGGAGGCGATCCGCCTTGGCCATGTCTTCATAGATGTCGATGGCTCCCGAACCCTGGGACTAAGGGTCAGTGCGCGGTCCGGAGACCGCACCGTCATAATGGGTGACGTCCTGACTGTGTCCCCGGGGGCTGGCGTGGTGATCACGGTCGCCGTGGCAGGACTGGAGTCGCCGCAGATTCGTTTTTCCGGTCCCCTTGCGGAGCAAATTCGCGCGGTGGCGGGAACCGGAGCCGGGGAGCAGAAGTTCGAGCTCGACAAGATCTCAGGCCCCACCTGGATCCGCGTGGATGTACTGGCACCTGACGGACGCCTCGTCCTGATCGGCAACCCCATTTACCTGAAACCGGCAGGTCCTGCCGGGGTGGCACCCTAGGCCTGCGACCGAACGCCACGAGCCGGTCAGCGGGAAGGGTCTCCTTAACCCGTTGACGCTAATGGGTTTGGTTCACGACCCTGGATGTCGCGCCCTTGCGATGTCGGTCCGTGGCCATGGAGTAACGGATGAGGCGTCGCGAGCGTGCGATCCTTCGGCGAGAGCGGGGCAGGTCCCATGGGGCTTAATCCCGAAAGCCGTGCGCGCTTCAATCTCGAGCGGGCCTCGATCCTGATCTTTGACGAGCAGCAGATGGGGATGAACATCCTCATCCAGATCATGACTGGGTTCGGTGCCAAGGCCATTCATCGCGCCGAGACCATTGAACAGGCCCATCACATCTTCAATACCACTGACCTGGACCTGATTCTGGTCGATGCCACCGGGGCTGACAGCAAGGGCTATGATTTTGTACGCTGGCTTCGTAAGTCAGGTATTGATCCCAACTGTTTTGCGCCCGTCTTGATCACCTCAGGTCATACGCCCAATTCTATTGTGTCCAGTGCCCGCGACTGTGGTGCGCACTTCATACTTGCGAAACCGCTTACCCCGATAAAGGTCCTTGAGAGGATCCTCTGGATCGCACGTGAAGGGCGGAAGTTCATCGAATGCGACAGCTATGTCGGCCCGGATCGGCGCTTCAAGAACGAAGGTATCCCTGCTGGTCTGGAGGGGCGCCGTCGCGACGACGCCATAACGGAAGTCAGCGATTCAGCCGGACCCAATATGGATCAGGAACTGATCGACAATCTCGTCAAGACCCGGAGGGCTGAGCTTTGAGCGTCGTCAAAATACATACGCCGAAGGTCAAGCTCGCCTCCCTGCTTCGCACCCCCGGAGGTCGACCGGTGGTCGAGGCCCTCGCCGCTGCCGGCAAGGGTCTTGGTGGCCTGAAGGATGATTGCCTGGCCGAGCTGCGTCAGACCCTGGAACGGGCTGAGGCAAGTGTTGCCACCCTCAACGGGACCTATGACGGACCCCTGGTCGCCGAGCTCTACGAGTTCATCTCCGCCTCGATCGGTGGGGCGACCACCTGCGGCCTCGAAGCGATCGATACCTGCCTCATCAGCCTGGCTGATCTGCTGGATACCCTGAAGACTCTTCAGCGCTGGGATGCCAATGCGGTGGCCGTGCACCTGCGCGCCTTCCGCCTTCTGCTCCATACTGAAGCGGCCTGCGATGCGGCTGGCACCGAAGCCATTCTGTCGGGCCTGCGAAAGGTCGCCGCCCACTATGCACGGAACAAGGCCGCCGGGTGATCCTGGCGGCTGAGGCCTGATCTCCAGGCGGGATCAGGCGGAGGGGGGCTTTTCCAGAGCACGGTCAGTGAGGGCCCAAAGCCCGTCCACCATGGCCTTGACCTCGGCAGAGCCGTCTTCGTCCCGGGTCCAGATCAGCCGCAAGGCATTGATGTGGACGCCGATGGACGCCCAGTCCTGACGGCCATGATTGCGGAGCCGGTCTGTGAGCTCTGACAGGCTGTAGGCTGCGTCACAGAAACTCTTCATGTCGAACAGTCCGGCGATGTCCACCATCTGGGTTGCGGCGTCATAGACATCAGTCGGCTGGGCGGAGCGTTCCCGGTTCATGGCTTCCAGGCCACCCAGCATGGTGCCGAGGGCATGGTGGGCCTCCTCCCGCTGGGCCTTGAGTTCGCGGCCAGCTCTCTCGCTGGCCATGCCCGCGGTCATGCCGCCAGCCTGGGCGACCTTTTCCGTCAGCTTGTAACGGACCTTGACGAATTGGGCGTCGCTCAAAGGCTTGCTCGCTGTGGTTTGAGGAGCATGTCGATATCCATCTGATCCATGTTGGGATCGGTGGCGGCACCGACATGCGTAGACAGATCGTCCTTGCGGCGACCCTTCTGTCCGAGGGGAGCACCGATGTTCTGGAACCGGCGGTCAGGCCCGACATAACTATCGGCAACCACGACCTGGCGCTCATCCTTGGCGACCCAGAAGATGCGTTGAAGCAGGATTTCGGGGGTAAACGGCCGTGTGATGACGAAATTGGCACCGCAGTCGCGACTCTTTTCCACCATGCCCCGGGCCGCGTGGCCGGTGAGGATCAGAACCGGCGTGTAGCGCCTGTCTTCTGGGGCCTCGCGGCGCAGCCAGCGGACAAAGTCATAGCCATCCATGTCCGGCATGGCCGAGTCTATGATGATCAGGTCCAGTTCCTGGGAGACCACATAATGCTGGGCCTCCGCGGCTGATCCGCACTTCAGCTGACGGCGGACCCCAAAACCCCTTAGCATCGAGGTCTGGACCTCCAGGGCCTTCGGATTGTCGTCAACCACCAGAATGGCGGAACGCTCGAGATTGATCCGGATGCGGGGGTCTAGGGCCATGGTGTGCCGACCTGATCAGAAGAGGTCGAGATCTCCTGCGTCTTCAGACTGACCCGGCAGGGCATGGGTAGACCGCGCAAGGCGGTTGGCAAGATCCCCAAGGGTCACGCCAGCCACGGCCGCAGACAGATCATAGGAGGTTCCGGACTCAGCCTGGGCTGACAGCTGACGCGTAAAAGTCGCCAGAGCCGCGAGGTGCTGGGTCAGGACGTCGACCGTCTGGGCCTCGCTCAGGGCGATTTCCAGGGTTTCGCCGCGGCTGGCCCGGACCAGCTGGGTCACCAGCATTTCCAGGCGGTCGCAAAGCGCGCCGGCATGTTCCAGTTCATTGGCCAGGCTGGCCAGGACGTCAGGGGTCTGAATGGCAAGAACTTGAGTCATCAGAACAGCTCCACAGCCCCCTCGTCTTCCACAGGCACCGGCTTGGGCCGGGCCACCTCGCGCAGAGGCACGAGCTCGTTCGTATCCGTCACGGTGCGTTGCTGGGCCCGACCCGAATGGGGCCAGAACTGGACCCGGCGGGCACCGACACCCCCGACACTGCCGCCCAGCACCGGAATGCCTTCGTCAGCCAGGAACTTCTCAGCAAAGGCGATGTTGGAGGCCCCGACGTCGGACAGGCCGCCGAACATGCGGGCCCCGCCAAACATCTTGGCTTCCAGCCTTTCCCGACGCGCGCCCGAGCGCAGCAGGTCATTGATCAGCAGTTCCATGGCATAGGCCCCGAACCGGCGGCCCTCATCCAGTCCCTCGACCTTGCCGTCGGGCAGGAGGAAGTGGTTCATGCCGCCAACCTTGACCTGAGGATCGCGCAGGCAGACGGCCACGCAGGATCCCAGGATTGTGGTCAGCACGACGTCAGGATCGGTCGAGACGTAGAACTCGCCCTGGACGACGTGAACCCGTTTTCCGGGTCGATTGGAGACGTTCTCGACGATCATTGCAGGGGGCCAAACACCGCTTCGATTTTCTCTTTCAGGGTCTGGGTCGTGAAGGGTTTGACCAGATAGTTGTTCACGCCGAACTGAACCGCGCGCTGGACGAGTTCACGGTCGGCACGGCCGGTCAGCATGATGACGGCGGTCTTTGCCGTAGGGGGATGGGCGCGGATGGCGCGCAGCAGACCCAGGCCATCCAGCTTGGGCATGTTGAAATCAGTGATCACCAGATTGACCGGCAGGCCGACGAGGGAGCGCAGGGCATCCTCGCCATCTGCGGCTTCCCGGGTATTGACGATACCCAGGGCATTCAGACTCGTACGGATCAACGACCGCATGGTCTGCTGGTCGTCGACAATGAGGGTCTTGATGGCGGACGCGGCCGGCATCATGCGCTCCTATGGTTCGGCTCTGTGGCCGCGCAGACATTGAGGATGGCCGGACCGAGGCGGGCCAGGCCCACCTGCTTTTCCACCGCGCCGATCTCGAAGGCAGCCTTGGGCATGCCATAGACCACGCAGGAGGATTCATCCTGGCCAAGGGTTCGTGCACCGCTTTGGCGCAGGGTCAACAGGCCCTGGGCACCATCGCGCCCCATGCCTGTCAGGATCACACCCACCGAGGGTCGGCCGAGTTTGGCGACGGACTCAAACAGAACGTCCACGGACGGTCTGTGGCCATTCACGGGGTCGGCTTCACGAAGGCGGCAGGTGGGATTGGTTGTGCCGGTCACTTCGAGGTGAGCCGGACCGCCGGGGGCGATATAGACATGGCCGGGCAGGAGGCGTGCTCCGGGACTGGCCTCGGCCACCGTGGCCCCGCAGATCCGGTCCAGTCGGGCGGCGAAGCTCTTGGTGAAGGTCGCCGGCATGTGCTGGGTAATGACAGTGGGCGGGCAATTGTCCGGGAAGTGGCCGAGAATTGTCATCAGGGCCTCGACCCCGCCGGTGGAGGAGCCGATGGCGAGAATGACGTCAGAGGCCTTGTATCCGGCCTCGCGGTCCACCGGAGCAATGGGGCCGGAATAGGGACGGACCCGGGCCTTGGCAGCCGCCTTGACCTTGTCAGCCAGGCCGGCAAAGACCTCCTGGGTGGAGGCGCCGCCCATGGGCTTGCCGATACATTCCACGGCACCCAGCTCGAGGGCTGCAATGGTCACGTCGGCTCCGGCCTGGGTCAGGGTGGAGATCATGACCACTGGGGTCGGCCTCAGCCGCATGATCTTTTCGAGGAATTCCAGGCCGTTCATGTGCGGCATCTCGACGTCGAGGGTCACGACATCGGGATTGAGCTTCTTGATCTGCTCACGGGCTTCCAGGGGGTCATTGGCAAAGCCAAGAACCTCGATCTCCGGATCCCGCTTGAGGATGGAGGCGATCAGACCCCGCATGGTGGCGGAGTCGTCAACGATGAGAACGCCGACGCTCATCGGGGGCTCCTCAGGGTATAGGTCGTAAGGCCCGTGGTCTCGAAGACACTGGTGGCGGCACCGGTCACGCGTTCGGAGTGGCCGATATAGAGGGTGCCCCTGGGCTCCAGCAGGGGGGCGAACCGGCTCCAGATGCGTTCCTGGGTGGGCTCGTCGAAATAGATCACGACGTTGCGGCAGAAGATGGCGTCAAACCTGCCCTTCATGGGCCAGTCACCGATAAGGTTCAGCTCACGGAACGAGACCAGGGCCCGCAACTCGTCCGCCACTTCCCAGGCCCCTTCCACAGGGGCCTTCTTGAACCAGCGGCGACGCAGGTCCAGGGGAACGGGGGCAACGGCCTCTTCGCGATAGATGCCCGCCCGGCCTTCAGCCACCATATTGGGGTCGATGTCGGTGGCGAGGATCTTCACGTCCAGATTGGCCGCCTCAGGCAGGGCCGACAGGACCGTGATGGCCATGGAATAGGGTTCCTGACCATTGGAACAGGCCGCCGACCACAGGCGAACCCGTCCACCCTTGCGGGCCCGTTCCACCAGGGGGGGCAGGACAACGTCGCGCAGGTGATCAAAGTGATGCGGCTCGCGGAAATAGCGGGTCACATTGGTGGTCAGGGCCGCCATCATGGTCTGGCGCTCGTCCACACCTTCCACACCCTCGATCAGGGCGCAGTATTCCCGGAAGCTGCGCAGTCCCAGCGTGCGCAGGCGCTTGGCCAGGCGCGAATAGACCAGGGCCGCCTTCCCGTCTGCCAGGGCGATGCCGGCATAGGAATGGAGGATCTGGGCGATCTTGCGAAAGTCCTCGGTGGTGAAGGGAAACTCCCCTTCCACCAGACCTGCCGCACCGCTACGGGAATCGGCAGCTGTGGTCATGCCGCCTCGGCTTCCATCTCCGGGAGGACACGGTCCAGGGAGATGAGGCTGATCATCCGGCCATCTATGGCGAACAGGCCCTTCACGAAGGCCTTGACCTGGTCGCAGGCCACGTCGGGGGTCGGCTGGACCATGTCATCGCTGAGATTGATGATGTCGGAGACGGCCTCCACCAGCAGACCCAGGGTCCGGCCGCCGACCGTGACCACCATGATCACATGGCGTGCGGAGGGTTCCTCCGTGGTCAGACCAAGGCGGGCACCAAGGTCCACGATGGGTAGGACGGCCCCGCGCAGATTGATCACGCCCTTCACATAGGACGGCGTGCGGGGCAGGGGAGTGGCCGGGGTCCAGCCTCGGATCTCCCTCACCTGCATGATGTCGACACAGAATTCCTGGTCGGCAATGCGGAAGGCGATCAGCTCGCGGCGGCTTCCGGTCTGGGGGGTGGTTGCGGTGGTGATATTCATCCGGCAAGTCGCTTTTCAGAACGTGCGGCAGGTTTGCGGCGATGCTGGGCGGTGACCAGGGCATCGACGTCGAGGATCAGCGCGACGCGACCATCTCCGAGGATGGTGGCCGCCGCCACGCCGTCGATCTGCTGATAATTGGCTTCCAGGCTCTTGATGACGACCTGGCGTTGCCCCTGGATGGCTTCCACCAGCAGGGCCGCCTTGCCGCCCGCCTCGCTCTCCACCAGAACCGCGACGCCAGAGGCGGCATGGATCGGGGTGTCGCGGAAGCCAAGAGCCACCCCGACATCGATCAGGGGCACGAAGCTGTCGCGGATGCGGATCACCGCATCCTTGCCGCCCACATAATGGACGTCTTCCATACGCGGGGTCAGGCTTTCGACAATGGCCGAGAGGGGGGCCACCAGGGTCTGTTCCGCCGCCGTCACCACCATGCCATCGAGGACAGCCAGGGTCAGGGGCAGGGACATGGTGAACTTGGAGCCCTTGCCAGGTTCCGAGGAGATGGTGATCCGCCCCCCCAGGCCCTGGATCGAGCGCCGCACCACATCCATGCCGACGCCGCGGCCGGAAATGTCAGAGATCGAGTCCGCCGTGGAGAAGCCTGGCAGGAAGATCAGATTGTCGACCTCCTCGTCGGTGAGGATGGCCTCTTCGGTGATCAGGCCCTTGGCAATGGCGATGCCGCGCACCCGGGGACGATTGATCCCGCGCCCGTCGTCCTGGACCTCGATGACGATGCGGCCACCGCGGTGGAGGGCGCGCAGCTTGACCACACCTTCGGTGGGCTTGCCGGCGGCGGTGCGTTCGTCCGGGGTCTCAAGGCCATGGTCGATGGCATTGCGCAGCATGTGGGTGATCGGGTCGGTCAGGCGCTCGATGACAGTCTTGTCGACCTCGGTGCCCTCACCATCCATCACCAGACGGACCCGCTTGCCGACCATGTCGGCAACTTCGCGGACCAGGCGGGGCATCCGCTGGAAGACGGACTTCACGGGCTGGGCCCGGATGGCCATGACGCTGTCCTGGATTTCCCGGGTCAGCAGTTCCAGATCCTCAAGACCAAGGGCCACGTTGGAGGAGCGGGCGAGACCGCTCTCGGTGACCCTCTGGGACAGCATGGCCTGCTGGATCACCAGTTCGCCCACGGCATTGATCAAGCGATCGACCCGGTCCAGGTCCACCCGGATCGTGGCCGCTGCGGCGGGCTGGGGGGTGTTGCTGGCGGCGGCAGGCGCAGCCTTCTCGCGAGCCGGTGCCGGGGCCACGGGCACATCGGCAGTCTGGGCGCGGGCGATGAGGGCGGCGACGTCCTGGGCAGGTTCCTCAATCACCGGCGGCGGGGCGGCCACAACAGCGACGGGTTCCGGCTCTGCGATCGCTTCCAGAACAACGGGGGCCGGGGCCGGCGCGGGTGTGGACTCAGGAACCGGCTCGGCGACGGCTTCAACGGTCGGAACGGCACCAATGCGGGCCAGAAGGGCGTCTAGGTCCAGGGGGGCCTCGGCGGAGGCGCGGGCCTTGGCGTCGTCGTCGCTGATCTCTTCGGCGGGTTCAGTCTCGAGGGAGACCGGCGCACCGCCCTCCCGGCTGATCTCGATCTTGCAGTCGTCCTCGACGAACTCGAAGACCTCGCGGATCGAAGCCTCGTCGCCCTCGGTGGTCAGGCGAATGGTCCAGCTGAAATAGGCCTGCTCGGCGGACAAAAGGTCCAGGGCGGGCAGGGTCTCGTCATGAAGAGTGACTTCGGTCGGACCCAGACGGGCCAGCTCACGCAGGACCAGCCCGGCCTCATTGGCCTTGGCATACATGTCCGCACCGGGGGCGAACTTGATGATCCAGACGCCATTGGCCACTTCTGGTTCGGCCGGGATCTCGAGCACAGGAAGCCCGGCCTCGGGCTCGGGCAGGTCCAGGCTGACAAATCCGCCGGGTTCATCCAGGTCGAGCACGACGGGGACGAAGCCGAAGTCCTCGTCAGGGTCTGCCGCCTCGTCTTCCATGCCCTCGGCCCCGATCAGGGCCTTGAGTTCGTCCAGCATGCCACTGGACCGGGCCTCGTCCACCTGACCGCCATCCCGGGCGGCAGCGACATGGTCAGCCAGAACATCGAAGGCCCGGAGCAGGGTCTTGGCGACGACGTTGGTCAGCTCCATCTTCTCGGATCGAAGCTCGTCCATGATCGTCTCGAAGACGTGGGCGAAGCGGATCAGATCTTCCAGACCGAAGGCCCCGGCCCCGCCCTTCACCGAATGGACCGCCCGGAAGACAGCATTGATGGTCTCGGAGTCGGCTGTGCCGGACTCCATGTCCAGCAGGCCCTGTTCGGCGTCAGTCAGGAGTTCATCGCACTCCTGGAAAAACGTCTGCTTGATGCTCTCGAACGGATCCAAGGGAAGACCTCGGTTTGAGGAATGGGTTTAGGCAGCGACCCGACGCACGGCGTCGACAAGCTTCACCGGATTGAACGGCTTGACGATCCAGCCGGTGGCACCGGCGGAACGGGCGCGTTCCTTCTTGGCCGCATCGCTTTCAGTGGTCAGGACCAGGATCGGGGTCGCCCGGTGATTCGGGTCGGCCCGGACACCTTCGATGACGCCGAAGCCGTCGAGGCGAGGCATGTTGATGTCGGTGATGACCACATCCGCGCCCTGGGCCTGGAGGACCTCAAGGCCTTCGATGCCGTCAACCGCCTGGATCACCCGATAGCCCGCCTCAACCAGGGCATGGTTGAGCATCTCACGCATGGTGCGGGAATCGTCGATTGTCAGGATCGTCTTCGTCACGAAACTTCCCCTTCGGGTTCAAAATGAAAATGCGACGCGCCAAACGCCGACAATTGTTCGGAAAAGACCTCTGAAGGGTCTTCAAGGGTGAAACTCTGTCCGTCTTCGACCCACAGCTTCTTGGCCGACATCAGGACCTGGAGGCACAGCCCGCCCAGGCGATTGACCTGCGAGGCATCCACCTGAAGCGGCCGTCCCCGGAGCGAGAGCAGTTCGGCCCGCAGGGGGTCGGCGGCCTGGAGATCCAGGACCGGCGGCAGACTGAGGGCTGCCAGGGTCTGGTCACTTGTCATGGATCAGCCTCCCGCACCTTATGATCGACATGCACTTCCCCGAGATGGACGGGTCGGCGATCCGGACCTGAGGGCGAATCCTGAAGGTGGCGTTTCTACCGAACATGGTGAATGGGTAGTGCCCAGGACTTGAAGAAAGAGTTACTGAATCAAGGGTGAACCCCCGGACTCGACCGGTTTGCTGTCCTGGCGGCCTGAACGCGACAATCTGTCCACAACTTGAGTCTGTCGGGGCTCCTATGGGCTGACCCCAGGTCAGGCTTGCCCCCGTCCGCCTTAAGTGCTGGCCTAGGGCCAAACGGGCCTGGGAGGACGGGGCATGGATCTGCAGCTGACGCCGGACATGGTGGCTTTCCGCGATGAGGTGCGGGGCTTCGTCGAGGCCCATCGGGAGGCCTGGAGCCAGGTCTCGACCAGCCGTGAGGCGGCCCTGGCCTGGCAGGGGACCCTCATCGATCACGGCTATGCCGCCCGCACCATTCCCGCGGCC
>CAIYZB010000008.1 GCA_903930545.1 uncultured Alphaproteobacteria bacterium | reverse complement strand
CGCGATGTGGCTAACCCCATGCGCCTGGACCGCACAGACCTGGACCTGGGCCTTGACGAGGCCAAGGCCTCCAGCCTGGGAGTCGCGCCCGGCGTGGCGCGCCGCGTGGCGCGCCTGGCCCTGTCGGGTGAAGATTCCGGTCGCTATCGCGATGCCGACGGTGATGACTATGCCGTGCGGGTGCGCATGCCCATGGGCGAGCGCAACAACCTGGCGGACCTGAGCCAGATCTATGTACCCAGCCAGAACGGCGAGGCGGCACCCCTCAATGCCATCGCCACCCCTAGCCTGAAATCCTCACCTGCCCGGATCGACCGCTATGACAGGGAACGGACGGTCACCGTCTCCTCCCAGATCCAGACCGGACAGCTGACCTCCAAGGTCACGGCCGATGCCCAGGCCCGCCTTGAACGCGACCTTGCCCTGCCTCCCGGCTACAAGATCTCCCTCGGCGGGCAGGCCGAGGCCCAGTCGGAGAGCTTCTCCGGTCTCGGGGCCGCAGTCCTGGTCTCGATCTTCGGGATCCTGGCTGTGCTGGTTCTGGAATTCGGCAAGTTCAAGACCGCCCTGGTGGTGGCCGGGGTCATACCCCTGGGCCTGTTCGGGGCTGTGGCCGCCCTGTTCCTCACCGGCAATTCCCTGAGCTTTACCGCCACTATCGGCCTGATTGCCCTCATCGGGATCGAGATCAAGAACTCCATCCTGCTGGTGGACTTCACCGAACAGCTGCGACGGGAGGGCATGGGGCTGAGGGACGCCATCGAGCGGGCCGGTGAAATCCGCTTCCTGCCGGTGCTTCTGACCTCGGTGACGGCGATCGGCGGCCTCCTGCCCCTGGCTCTGGAGGGCTCAGGTCTCTATTCGCCCCTGGCCATTGCCATCATCGGCGGTCTGGTGACCTCGACCCTGCTGTCGCGGGTGGCAACCCCGGTGACCTACTGGCTGCTGACCCGCAGCGAAGAGCCAGCAACGGCGTGACAATCGCGGCGGCAGGGGTCAGACTTTGGTCATGACCCTTGCCCCGCTTCCGCCCCAACCTTCGAACCTGCCCTGGCCCACCCGTGACTGGCCCACAGGCGACCTGCCCGCCAGCCTCGATCAGGCTAGCTTCCAGGCCCATCTGGATCACGGCTTCAGCGCCTTTGAAGAGACCCATGGACTGGTCATCATCCAGGGCGGACGCCTGATCTATGAGCGCTATGGCGAAGGGCGCGGGCCGGACGACACCTGCATGTCCTGGTCCAAGGCCAAGAGCATTACCCAGGCCCTGATCGGCATCCTGGTGAAGGACGGCCTGATCGATATCCATGCCCGGGCCGATGTCGAGGAATGGCAGGCCCCCGGCGACCCCCGCGGGGCCATCACCCTGGATCAGCTGCTGCGCATGTCCAGCGGTCTGGAATTCTCCGAGGTCTATCTGCCGGACCAGCCCTCCGACACCATCGAGATGATGTGGGGCACCGGCAAGGACGACGTCGCCCACTATGCCGCCGACAAGCCCCTTGCCTATCCGGTGGGCAGCTACTGGTCCTATTCCAGCGGCACCACCAATATCGTGGCCAGGATCGCCGCGCGGGCGGCCGGAGCCACAGGTGAAGGCTTCCACGACTTCATGAAGCAGCGCCTGTTCGGCCCCCTCGGCATGACCAGCCCGATGCCAAAGTTCGATGCTGCCGGGACCTTCATCGGCTCGTCCTTCTGTTTCACCACGCCCCGGGACTTTGCCCGGTTCGGCCTGCTCTATCTGAGGGACGGGATCTGGGAGGGCGAGCGTCTCCTGCCGGAGGGCTGGGTCGACTATGCCCGCACCCCCACCCCCCAGCCTGTCGATGCAGAGCGCCGCTACGGAGCCCACTGGTGGCTGGACCTGGGGGGTGAAGGGGCCTTTTCTGCCAATGGCCATGAGGGCCAGTACACGGTTCTCGTACCTGACCTGGATCTGGTCGTCGTGCGTCATGGCAAGACCTCCACGGAGCTGAAGACCGAGCTCCAGACCTGGATCAATGATCTGGTGGACCTGTTCCGCCCATGATCCTGACGGTCATCGGTGCCCTGCTGGGTCTACTCACGGCGATCTTCCTTTTCGCCCGGGACCAGATCAATGATGGGGAGGTGCAGATTGTCGGAGACCTGATCCCTCCGGGTGCCCCGCCGAGGGTCCTGGCCATCTGGGCCCATCCCGATGACGAAGTGACCTCTGCCGGCACCTTTGCCGCCATGACGGCCAAAGGCGTCGATCTGACCCTGGTCTATCTCACCGCAGGCGAAGCGGCCCGGGACACCGGCTATGACCGCACCACCCTGGCCGAGGTTCGTCGCGAGGAAGCCCGCCGCGCGGGTGTGACCCTTGGAGCCCGCCGGGTCGAGGTCCTGAACTGGCCCGATGGCGGTCTGGCAGCCACGGATCCTGAGGGGCCCAAGGCCGACCTGACCCGGATCCTGGCCGAGGTTGCCCCCAGCGTGGTCATCACCTTTGACGACCGGGTCGGGTTCTATGGCCACCCCGACCATGTCCGCACGGGGGTCTGGGTGCGCGAGCTGATCGAGGCCGAGCCGGGCAGCGTGCAGCGGCTCTACCAGGCGACCCTGCCGCGGGCCATGATCGCCCTTGCCCTGAAACTGGTCTCGGCCTTCCGCAATGCCTATCCCACCGATCCGGATCGCCAGCTGCCTGCGCCATCCCTTGCGGTGCCCATCTCCGGCCAGTCGGGGGCCAAGCGGCGGCTTCTGGATGTCCATGCCTCCCAGTCAAGGGTGATGGCGGACGTCCAGCCCTATTACAAGAAGCTGCCCGGCTGGCTCTATTATCGGCTGTTCGACCGGGAATACTTCGCCCTGGCTTTCAGCGCGCCGCCAGGACCTGGTCGCGGTACCTGAGGGCCACGGCTGCCGGCATGGCTGACCAGCCCTGCAGCAGGCAACCCCGGCCCCAGGGGGGTGAGTAATATTCCACCGCCCCTATCCAGCCCTTTTCCAGACTGACCTCCCACCAGCGGGTCAGGGCATAGCGAGCCCCACCAAGACCTCGCTTGAGACGTTCCTCCGCATAGAGACCATCCAGCCAGGGCCAGTCTGACCCATTGTGATAGCGATAGGCAAAGGCGGTCTTGGACCGGATGTCCCGGCGCGTGCCATAGGCAGGCCAGGCACACATGACCCCCCAGTCGCCATAGGGCTGGTCCGGATTGCGGGCGCTTTCCAGATGGGTCCGGATACTGTCCAGCAGGGCGAGGGCCCGGTCCTCCGGAACACTGGCCCCACGGATCAGGGTCAGGCTGTCCAGGCTGAGATGGGGCTCTGTGACCCCGTCGGGATCGAGATAGTCCGCATACCAGCCCTGAGGCTGCCAGAGGACCTCGTCCAGATGCGCAACGCCGCGCTGCGCGAGGTCTGCGGCGCGCTGCTGCAGATCGGGATCATGGCTCCCCAGGCGGATGATGACCTCAAGAGCCCCAAGCCAGAGCCCCAGATCATAGGCCACATAGCCCGCGCGATAGACATTGTCCGCCCAGTCACGGTCATGGCGCGGCTTCAGAGGCAGACCCTCCCGACAGATGGCCGCATAACGCTCGAAGACCCGGCGCACCACGGCCCAGTGGGCCGTCACGGGGCCAGTATCTCCGGTCTTGGCCACATAGTCGCCAAGGGTGAGGATGAAGAAGAGGGGGGAGTCAAAGTGATCCGCCCACCACTCCTTGGGATTGGGATGATCCCGGCCATCCCGCCGACTGCCCCTCAGCCGGACCTGCCAGGCCAGGGCCTGCTCCCGGCCCGAGACGATGACGCCAGAGGGAGCCTGACCATCTTCCCGCACCCCGCCAGCCAGCAGTTCCAGCTGCTGGCGTACGATATCGGGCTCGAGGTCGAGCAGGAGTTGAAGGGTCCAGTAGCCGTCCCGGTAATAGGTCCGGGCCGGGGCGCTATAGGCGAGGCCCGCCGCCAGCCCCGCAAACTGCCCGTCTACATCCCGACGGATCGAAGACAGCCCGGCGTGGACCCCCTGGATGATCATGGACCTCAGGATCGGGTCAGCCTCTGGCATCCGGTCGCAGCGGGCTGAATAGGCCTCAGCCTCGGCCCGGATCTCGCTGACGCTGAGGCCAAGGGCCGCGGTCAGCTCGTCACGGCTGGCCCCGACGGCCACCACAAGGTCTTGTCCGCGCTGGTCAATGCCCACCAGACCCCAGGCCAGGCTCACGATGCGCAAGGACCCCAGGCGCTCGGTCAGCGCCGCCGGATGGGTCTGACGATCCCAGCCGGCACAGCGTCGAGCCGGATAAAAGCGCCGGGCCTCGACCCCGCTGATCACCATGGCCGGCTGGCTCTGGGCCACGGCCACCGCGCCATAGGGACAGGTCAGGCCATTGGGGGTGAAGACATAGGGCCCGGACAGGGGTGAGAACCTCAGCCGCCCCAGATCCCCTGCTCCCCAGAGCGCCAGATCCACCCAGCCCTCCGGGTGCAGTTCCCCCTGAAGGCGCGGGGCCATGAAGGGCAGGCGCACGGCGGCCTCGCTGGTGACCGCTCCGTCGGCTCTGGCCTGCATCACGAGATCTTCTCCATATGGGCGGCTGCGGCCACGGCCAGTTCCTGGCGCATGATCCGCTTCATTCGGTCTGGGCCAAGGATCTCCACCTTGTCGCCCCAGGTGAAGAGGTGCCAGGCCAGTTCGCGCATGCCGCTGGCCCGGAACCGGACCTCGACCCCGCCATCGGCCCGCTCGCTCAGTTCCTGGGTGGGATGAAAGCGCCAGCCCAGGGCCTCCTCCGCCCCATGGGGCCGGATGCGCAGATGCACATCCTCGATCTCGTCCTGATAGATGCCGAAACTGCGGGCGGCGAAGGCCTGGAGGGAAAAATCCGGCGGCCTTGAGCCGGGGGTCTCGGACAGGCGCATGTCCCGCACCCGGTCCAGTCGCCAGGTCCGGGGCTCGCCGCTGTCGGCCTCGCCCCCTACCAGATAGTTGGAGCGTCCGAACAACAGGCCGAAGGGGGTCACCTCCCGGTCGCGGCCCGGGGTGGAGCCACCATCATAGGCAAAGCGCACCCGCTTCAGGGACTTGATGGCCTCGCGCACGCAGGACAGCACCGCGTCGTCCTCGAAGGGCCGCGGACCGGCATGGATGGCCAGGGTCTCGGCCTCCAGCAGGGCCTCCAGATCCGGTGCCAGCTTTCGGCGCACACCTGCCCGCATGGCCGAGAGCACCTTTTGCTCCAGTTCTAGCAGGGCCGTTGCCCGGCCATTGGCCCCGATCTGGCGGAAGTGCTCAGCCGCGGCCCTCAGGGCAGTGAACTCGTCAGCGGTCGGGGCCTGGAAGATCCCGTCGAGACCGGAGGGAATACGGAAACGGCGGGTGGGGGGATCTTCCACCTCCTCCATCTGGGGAAAGGCGTCGCGCAGGGCATCGCGCATCCGTTCCACGGTGCGCCGCCCGACCCCCATCTTCTCGGCCATCTCGTCCAGGGTCAGCCCCTCGGCAGACGAGGCCATGAGACGGGCCAGCTCCAGAAGCCGTGTTGCCTTTTCGTGCCGCATTTTCCGGATCCGAAAAATATACGTCCGTTTTTGACGCATCGGCACTCTAACAAGATCAGGACGAAACGAAAGGAGCTTTCCATGCCCTCCGCCGCCCGCATCCGCACCCTGCCCGCCCGGTCCGAGCCCCTCTTCCTGTTCGATGCCCGACGCCCGGTCCGCAATGCCACCCCGGACATGATCGAGAAGGTCATCGATCATGCTGACATCTGCATCGCCCAGTGCAACGGCCGCATGAAGCTGCGTGTCTCGGAGACCATGATCACCGAGCTTCAGGCCCAGGGCCGTCTCGGTCTCGATGACCACCGCCTCGCGGACCTGACCATCGTCTGGGACCCTCAGGAGGGTCAGGTCATCTCGGTCCGCGACGATGCCCGCCTGCGCGATGCCAGCAACCGCTGGGCGGAATGGGATGCTCTGTGGGACGAGGACAGCTATCAGTCCGAGCCCCAGCGTCAGGCGGCCTGATCGTGCCAGCGCCCCTCACCCTGCTGGACCAGGGCCGTCTGGAACTGCTCCACGGCCTGGAGTTGGACGTCCTCACCCCAGCGGATGAGACCGAGGCCGGCCCGGAACCGGTCGTCGCACCTCCACTCCCCGCCGCCATGACACCGCGGCGGATGCCAAGGTGGTCGCAACCCATCCAGCCTCGTCGGGAACGGGACTTTGCCACCCTGCTGCAGGCAGCTACCCGGGCGAGCTTTGATCAGAAGTCCATCTATACCCGGCTGGATCGCCAGCCGGGCTGAGGTCAGGGCCTACCTCTGACGGCCGTAGCGAAGAACGACGGAAAGGGTCCAGCCGCCAGGGCCGTCCCGCTCGATCTCGTCGATGAACCACCCATAGCCCGTGCGAACGAAATAGAAGACCAGACGCACGGGCCGGTCGGACTGGAAGTCCACAGTCACGACCCGGCGATTGCCGCGGGCCGCATCCCCCACAACCCGGCCCGAAACCCTCACATCAGTGATCGCTCCACCCTTGCCGTCGGAAAAAGGCGAGACATCCAGTCCACCCCCCTCCTCCTCAGCCTCGGTCCAGGCCTGACGCAGACGCAGGGTCATGACAGTACGGGGCGGGTCCTCGGCCCCACTGGCCAGACGGCCATAGAGCTCACGGGTCCAGGCCTCGGGGTCGCTGATCCCGGAGGATTGCACCGCCAGGGCCGGGGCCGGGGTCGCGGCCAGGGCCAGGACGGCGGCCAGAAGACTGCGGCGGATCATTTCAGACTCCTAGAAGATCACGACGCTGCGGATGCTTTCCCCCGCATGCATCAGGTCGAAGGCCTTGTTGATGTCTTCCAGGGGCATGACGTGGGTGATCATGGGATCGATCTCGATCTTGCCGTCCATGTACCAGTCGACGATCTTCGGCACATCGGTGCGGCCGCGGGCCCCGCCAAAGGCTGTGCCTTTCCAGACCCGGCCCGTGACCAGCTGGAAGGGGCGGGTAGCGATCTCCTTGCCGGCCTCGGCTACCCCGATGATGATGCTCTCGCCCCAACCGCGGTGGCTGGCTTCCAGGGCCTGACGCATGACCGTGGTATTGCCGGTGCAGTCAAAGGTGTAGTCGGCGCCGCCATCGGTCAGGGCTACCAGATGGGCCACGATGTCGCCGTCGATCTCCTTCGGATTGACGAAGTGGGTCATGCCGAACTGACGGCCCCAGGCCTCGCGGTCGGGATTGATATCGACCCCGATGATCATGCCGGCCCCGACCATCCGGGCCCCCTGGACCACATTGAGGCCAATGCCGCCGAGGCCGAAGACCACCACATTGGCCCCCGGCTCGACCTGGGCTGTATTGACCACAGCCCCCACCCCCGTGGTCACCCCACAGCCGATATAGCAGGCCTTGTCGAAGGGAGCGTCCTTGCGGATCTTGGCCAGGGCGATCTCGGGCAGGACCGTGTGATTGGCGAAGGTCGAGCAGCCCATATAGTGGTGCAGGGTCTGGCCCTTGTAGGAAAAGCGGCTGGTGCCATCAGGCATCATCCCCTTGCCCTGGGTCCCGCGGATCGCCGTGCAGAGATTGGTCTTGCGCGACAGGCAGCTTTTGCACTGGCGACATTCCGGCGTGTAGAGCGGAATCACATGATCGCCGGGCTGGACACTGGTCACCCCCGGGCCGACCTCCAGCACCACGCCGGCTCCCTCGTGACCCAGGATGGAAGGAAAGAGGCCCTCTGAATCCAGACCGTCCAGAGTATAGGCATCGGTGTGGCAGATGCCCGTCGCCTTGATCTCCACAAGCACCTCGAAGGCCTTGGGGCCCTCCAGATCGACCTCGACAATCTCGAGGGGGGTCTTGGCCTGGAAGGCAACGGCGGCACGGGTCTTCATGGGATCATCCTTCTCGAATCCGTGCGGACCCTGCCGCTCGCGCCGTCCTGATGCAAGCCTACCAGACGGCCCAGGGCTGAACCGGCACCTGACCCAGACCTGGCCGGTCGAAGCCACAGACCCCGGCGGGGAAGATGACCTTTAGGCGGGCCAGGTCCTCTGGCGAGAATCCCGGATAGTCCTTGCCTCGCGCGGGACGCAGAGCACACTTCAGGACGTCGGCCGCGAGGGGCCCGCCCGCCACATGGCGTGGAAAGCTGAAGGCAGGATAGACCCGGTTGCAGACGGTGTCGCCCTGATGGATCTGGGGCTCGGCCACGAACCGCGCTCTGTCTCCCTCAGCCACCCAACAGCCATCCTGCACAGGCTTGTTGCGCAGGGTGCGGGCCAGGGCAGAGCCTGGCCGATCATCGGCGGCAATGGCGCTGAGCCAGGCCTCCAGGCCTCTGAAGCTCTCCCGCGGGATGGCGGCCAGGAGTTCCTTCTGTCCCGCTGTCAGGCTTTCCGGACGGGTCCGGGCGTCCAGACCCAGACCACCGGACCACATGACCATATTGTCCGCCCGGCCATTGGCGCGGATCAGGCGCTCGCGGACCGAGAAGTGGTGGTGACGCAGGTGATACTCCCCCGCCGGCTCCAGGTCGGTATAGAGCCCGCCCGTATCCAGGATCGGCAGATGGGCCAACCCGCCATGCCCTGACAGGGATAGGCCGCTGCGATAGGCTGCCGAAATGGCTTCAGGGTCTCCCTGGCTGCGGTTTGCCACATAGTTGGCATCCTGGTCATAGCCGCCAATCTGCGCATTGAGGTCCAGGAACTGGGCCGGGGAAATGGTGCCGGCATGCAGGGCCTTGAGCCCATACTGGACCCCGACATTGTCAAAGGGACGCCGTGCAAAGCCCGTCTCCGGGTCGCGGCCGTAGATATTGGCGGCGGCATCATAGACGGTCGGGCGCGCGCCCTTGGTCCGGGTGTCAGGGTCATAGCGCAGGGCCTGGGGCACCGCCGGATTCCAGGGGGCCGAGACATAGTTGGGGGCATCGGCCCGCCCTTGAACAGGATCGGTCCGCCCCGCCTGATTGGCGTTGGCCAGAAGGGCACCGGGAGACCCATAGCCCCCCACGGCCTGTTGCTGGGCCGGGCTGAAGCTGCCCGGGGCCGTCTGGCGGAAATAATGGGTCAGGAGGTGACCGTCCGAGGCCTGGCTGGCAATGGCCAGGGCATCGGGGAAGGTGGCGGAGATCACCACACCATCGAACAGGCCGGGATAGGCATCGGCCAGTTGCAGGCTGGTATAGGCCCCGCCCGATGTCCCCATGGACAGGGTGAAGGTCGGCACCCCCAGGGTCTCGATTACCCGCTGCTTGACCATGGTGGCGGTTTCCCCGGCCAGGACCGGGTTACAGCTATTGGTCGGATGGTTGAGGGTATTGCTGAACAGGCCATAGCCTTCGCCCAGCCGCTCAACATCAAGGACATTGGCCCCTAGCGCCGCCCCCTGGACATACCAGCCCCGGGCACAGCCTGTGCCGTGGACGGCAATCAGGCGACGATCCCAGCCTCTCGAAGGGGTCCGTGGTGATGGGGCGGCTTCCTGACTGGGATCGTGGAGGACGGCGAACTGGTAGATGCCGCGATTGAGGGTGCCGGTCTCCACCCGCACCACAAAGGCTACGCGGGTGCCCAGGCGCGTGGTTGTGGCGGCGACATCGGCGGGCAGGTGGGTCGGGTCCGTCAGGGGCCTGAAGTCCCCGCCCGAAGTCGAGCGATAGACATACTGCACCACCGTCGGAGCGGAGCAGTCGCTATCCTGGGCCGGGCCGAGGGTGGTGCCATCCGGTAGCTTGAAATCCTGGGTCTGGCAGATGAAGGGGCTCTGATGGGGTCCGGAGAACATGGGCCCGGTCAGGGGATGGGCGGTCACAGTGAGACTGGCCTGCCCCCGTCCGGAGGTCGCGGTCAGGGCATTGGGTCCAAGGGCGAGGCCACTCACCAGGCCTTCATAGACTCCGACCTTCGCGGTGGGCTGGAAACGGGCCGAGACGTCGGTGCCGTTGAGGCTCACCACCGGCGCAGGGCCCTTGGTGGTCACCCGGGTCAGAACCTGACCGCCCGAGACAAAGGCCGCCGGGGCCGAGACCGTCTCGATCTTGGGCCCGGAACCAAGAGCCAGGCCAAAGGCGAGGACAGCGAGGCTCATGCCACCAGGCCCTGGGCCTGAGCTGCGGCCAGACGCACCCGCTCTGGCCCGCCGAACCATTGGCGGCCAAGACCCAGGCGCTTGAACCAGTAGTGCAGGCCCAGCAGGTCGGTGATCCCCATCCCGCCGTGAACTTCCGTCGAGGTGCGGGCGACGAAGCGGCCGATCTCCGAAAGATGCGCCTTGGCATGGGCCGCCATGAGGGAGGCCTCCTGCGGGGCGGCGTCAAAGGCATAGGCGGCGTACCAGACCAGGGAGCGGGCCGGTTCCACCTCGGCCGCCATCTCGGCGCACATGTGTTTCACCGCCTGGAAGGAGCCGATGACCCGACCGAACTGACGCCGCTCCCCGGCATAGGCCACGGCCTTTGTGATCATGACATCACAGGCCCCCAGCATGTCGGCGGCCAGCATGACCCAGGCCGCATCCCTCAGACGGGTCAGAAGGTCGGGGCTGGCCGTCAGGGGCTCGCCAGCGACATTGACGAGGTCCAGTCGACCCAGCCTGCGGGTCAGATCGATGCTGGTCATGGCCTGACGCGAGAGCCCCTGCGCATCTCCCGCCACCAGATGAACCTGACCGCTCTGGTCGGCGATGAGGAAGAGGTCAGCATGGAGGCCATCATCGACAAACAGGCAGGTGCCGGTCAGGCGTCCAGCCTCGCAGCGGACCCCCGCCCCGTCGCGGGCTCCGGCTATGGGTTCTGACAGGCCAAGCCCGACCCGCACTTCGCCGGCGGCAATGCGCGGCAGCCAGCGGGTCTGCTGGTCCCCGTTCCCACCCAGCTGCAGGGCCAGGGGACCGAGCACACAGGAACCGAGGAAGGGGGCCGGGGTGACATTGCGACCCAGGGCCTCTGACATCAGGGCGGCATCCAGCAGGCTCAGGCCCAGACCGCCGTAGGCCTCGGGGATCAGAAGACCGGGCAGCCCGAAATCGGTAAGGGCCGCCCAGATGTCGCTGCCAACATCAGACGGATCCGCGGCAAAGGCCCGGACACGGTCGAGACCGGCGCTCTGTTCCAGGGTCCGGATCAGACTTTCCTGCATCAGGGTCTGGTCGGGGGTGATGGAGAAATCCATGGTCAGCCCTTTGCCAGCTTAGGCTCGCGGGGCATGCCGAGGCCGCGTTCCGCAATGATGTTCTTCTGGATCTGGGCCGTGCCGCCCCCGATGATCAGGCCGAGGTCGAACATATAGTTCCTCTGCCAACTGCCCTTCATCCTCAGATGGGGTCCATCTTCGTAGAGCACCCCGAGTTCCCCCAGAGCGTCGATGGCCAGGGCAGCAATCTGGTGGTTCAGCTCGCAACCCTGAAGCTTGATCACCAGACCCGCCATACCGGGAGACTCCTGGTTCAGAGCACTGGTCAGGGTCCGCAGACCATTGAACTTCATGGTCAGGACCCGGGCCTGTAACTGCATCAGCCGGTCCCGCAGAACGGGATTGTCGATGAGCCGCTCCCCGTCCACCGTCTCGGACTTCATCACCTCGATGAGGGTATGGAGGCGGGCCTCTGTGGCATTGGGATCCCCCAGCATGCCGCGTTCATGTTTCAGGGTGGCATTGGCCACGAACCAGCCCCGCCCGCGCCCGCCGACGACGGCTGACTGGGGCACCCGGACATCTGTGAAGAAGACCTCATTGAACTCGGCCGAGCCGGTCATGGTTTTCAGGGGTCGCACCTCGATTCCCGGGGTCTTCATGGAAAACAGGATGTAGGAGATGCCGTCATGCTTGGGGGCGTCCGGCTCGGTCCGCACCAGGCAGAAGATCATGTCGGCCTGAGCTGCGGTAGAGGTCCAGATCTTCTGACCGGAGATCAGGAAGTCCTCGCCATCTTCCACGGCCCGGGTCTGGAGGGAGGCGAGGTCCGATCCGGCCCCAGGCTCTGAATAGCCCTGACACCAGACGACGTCGCCACGCAGGGTCGGCCGGATCCAGGCCTGTTTCTGTTCTTCCGACCCCACCTCCAGCAAGGTCGGGACCAGCATGGAGATCCCCTGATTGGCCAGGCCTCGGGGAGCCCCGGCCTCGGTGAAAGCCTCGGCAATGATCCGGGATTTCAGGATGTCCGGTTCGGCACCATAGCCGCCATAGGTCTTGGGAATGGTGCGGGCGGCATAGCCGTGATCGATGAGGG
>CAIYZB010000007.1 GCA_903930545.1 uncultured Alphaproteobacteria bacterium | reverse complement strand
CGGCAAGCCGGTTCTGGAAGGCCCGGAACCCTTTGTCGGCAATCTGTCCCAGGATGTCAGCGCGCCCCGGGGCGGCTATGCCCACATCCTGGTCAAGCTGGGAGATCCGATCACCAAGGGCCAGACCCTGGCCACCATCGCCGATCCCTTCGGCCGAACCGTCGCCACGGTGACAGCCCCCATCAGCGGCCGCGCCCTGTCCATTGGCACCTCCCCGGCCCGGGAGATCGGTGCCCTGCTGGTCCGGATCCTCGCCTGGTCAGACGCCGAACCCTGCAAGCCCACCAGCTGTCACTGAGCCAGGATGGCAGCGGCCACAAGGGCGGCTGTCACCCCCAGGGTGAGGACGGTTCTCAGGGCCGGATACCAGACCGGAGAATCCTTGGAGACCACGTCCCAGACCCACTGCAGCAGGAAGGCGGCTGCAAGGCCCAGATACTGGAACCGCGGGGCTATGGGCAGGAACAGCAGGGCAAAGGCTGCCAACGTCGGTAACATGGACAGGCTGATCACCAGCCCCCTCAGGGGCTCGCGGCGGATTTCCAGACCCCATCTTGCCCCGCCCAGGAAGGACAGGATCAGCCCCGAATAGACCAGCATGGCCGTCTGGGAGATGTACTGAAGTTCCCCCTCTGCGATAAACATGCCCACAGAGGCGGCTGCAAAGGGCGAAAGGCCAGCTAGTCCGTACAACCAGGCGATAGCGGGCGCCTTTGGCGGAATCTCGGTCATGGATCGGGCACTTTCAGGGTCGGGTAGGGAGCCACGCAGGCTCAGCTTGTCGCAATATCCCCGGACAGGCTAGGGCTATCGGATGATCCACTCTGCCGCGACCCGTTCCACCGCCCTTGCCCTCATTGCCCCAGTATGGTGACGATGCGGAGGTCATTGCCGTCCTGCGCGCCGCAGAACTGGCCGCTCTCGGGGATGTGGACGGCCTGGCCCAGTGGGATGAGGTCATTGCCTGTATCGAGGACCTGCAATCGGTGCCGCCGACCGGGCACTTGCTGAACTAGGCTTTCGCAGGGAACCTTCGCCGATAGCGTTCGACAACGATCGGCACCAGGGCCGCGGCCGTGCCACCAGTATCAGCCACCCAGTTGTCCAGCAGGAACGCCAGATCGCCGCCCTTCAGACCCTGCACGCCCTGGAGCAGGGCCGCGAAGATCATGTACCCCGCCGCAAGATGGCGCATCCGCGCCCTCGGCATGGCTGCGGCTCCGGCCAGGGCAGCGACGTAGAAGGCCGCGAAGTGCTGCAGATAGTGGGATTGCAGAACCTTGGGCGTCAGCCAGCCTGGAGCGATCACCGCCACGGCAATCGCCACCAGGGCCAGGAAGAATCCCAGCCGGGCGAGGACGGCCAGGGGGCCGGTATCAGGATAGTCAGGCTTGGTCATGGTCAGGTCTCTCATCCTGAATCACCGGGAGTCTAAGCCCTTGTTGCGCCACTGGTGAGTCAATTGGCGATGGCGGTGTGGCGAAGCGTTGCGGCAAACCGTCACGACCATCGGATTTCAGTAACCATTTACCAAGCGGCGGCGGCCCATTCTGGGCCATGCCTTCCACTTCTGGCCCGCAAGGGGCTGCACACCGTCTGAGCCTTCTGCCCGCCCTGGCCATTGGACTGGCCGGGTTTGTCGCCATTCCCTTGGCGGCCCGGCCTATGGACCCGCAGATCGCCGCCGGGGTCTTCCCCCCCTGGTGGGGTGCAGATCGCGTGACCCTCGCCGGTGCCCAGGCCGGGCTGATCCTTGGCCAGGGGACCTACCCCTTCATCATCATTGTCCGGGATCCGGCCGGTGATGCTGCAAACCGACTTCGCAGGGCCGGTGCCCTGCTGACCCTCGACCCTCAACAGGCGGGCGGATGCGCCCCCCGGGACACGACCCATGTTTGATTCCATTGCCGCCCAACGCCGATTTGCTGACCGGATCGTGGTCGCAGCCCTCTGGACCCTGGCCCTTGTGATCACGGTCGCAGCGGCCCTCAACAAGGCCCCCTGGCTGGCCCTGGGGGGCGCTGCCATAGGCCTTGCGGCAGCGGTCAGTCTGATCTGGCGCGGGAATGCCGGTGCCCCGGTCACCCGGCTGACAGCTGCCGCCGCCATGGCCGGATCCGTCTCCCTGCTGGTTGCCGCCATGGCGGGCAAGCCCTGGCAGATCGACATGCACATGGCCTATTTCGCCGCCCTGGCCATCCTGATTGTCTATTGCGACTGGAAGGTGATCGTCACCATGACCGGGCTGGTGGCCTGCCATCACCTGATCCTCAGCTTCGTCCTGCCCGCAGCGGTCTTTCCCGGTGGCGGCGACCTGGGGCGGGTCATTGTTCACGCGGTGATCCTGGTCAGCGAGGCCGTTGCCCTGGGCTGGACCGCTCACAGCGTCGAAGCCATGTTCGCCCTGACGGACGCTGGAAAGCGCCGCGCCGAGGAAGCCCGGTTCGAGGCCGAGACCGCTGTCGAGGAGGCCCGTACGGCCCGTCACGCCGAAGCCCAGGCCTCTGAGGAACGCAACAGCCTTCAGCAGAGCGTCGAACGTGAAAGCTCCACTGTGGTGAGCCAGCTGGCCGAGGCCCTGTCCCGCCTGGCCTCAGGCAATCTGGCCTATCGCCTCCAGACGGCCTTCCCTGCGAAATACGAGCAGCTGAGGACCGACTTCAACACCGCCAGCAGCCGACTCCATGAGGCGATCTCTGAAATCGCCGAGGCGGGCAATGCCATTCGCTCCGGCGCCGGGGAAATCTCCATTGCCGCAGACGACCTGTCGCGACGCACGGAACATCAGGCGGCGAGCCTCGAAGAAACCGCCGCCGCCCTGGAACAGATTACTGTCACCGTGCGCAAGTCCGCCTCTAGCGCCGAGACCGCATCACGGGTGGTTGTCGCAGCCCGCGGGGATGCCCAGGCCTCCGGCGAGATCGTGGGACAGGCCGTGGCCGCCATGGGGGCCATCGAGAAGTCCTCGTCCGAGATCAGCCAGATCATCGGCGTCATCGACGAGATCGCCTTCCAGACCAATCTTCTGGCCCTCAATGCGGGGGTCGAGGCGGCCCGGGCTGGGGAAGCGGGCCGGGGCTTTGCCGTTGTCGCCTCCGAGGTCCGCGCCCTGGCCCAGCGGTCGGCCGATGCGGCAAAGGAGATCAAGGCCCTGATCTCGGCCTCCGGCACCCAGGTAGGGGCTGGGGTCGATCTGGTGGGTCAGACGGGTCAGGCCCTGCAGCGTATCGTCACCCGGGTTGCCGAGATCGACACCCTGGTCATGGAGATCGCCGCAAGCGCCCAGCAGCAGGCCGCCGGCCTCGCCCAGGTCAATACGGCCGTCAACCAGATGGACCAGGTCACCCAGCAGAACGCGGCCATGGTGGAGGAATCCACCGCCGCCAGCCACAGCCTGGCCCAGGAGGCCGAAACCCTGGCCCAGGCCATTGCCCGCTTCGAAGTCGGCAACGGTCAGTCCAGGGCCTGGGCCGCCTGACGACCAGGCCTGGGACGGGCCAAAGGGGAATCATGGCAGGGTTGGACCATGTCCAGCCCTCCAGGCCTGCCCGAGTTTGATCTGCCCATGATCTTTGCCGACAAGGTCGCCGGCCTTGGCTACCAGGCGGGCGTGTTCCGCCTCGCCTTTGCGGCCAATACGGCCAATAGCGAGGGCCAGGAGGAGTCCATCAAGTCCGGCTTCCTGATCCTGTCGCCGGACTGCATGCTCGAGCTGCGCAGCCAGATCGATCAGATGATGAATGGCCTTCAGGATCGCGGCATCCTGAACTTTTCACCGGGAAAGCTGGACGGCTAGTCAGATCCGGTCAGAGGATCCTGGCACTGTCTGACAGGTCGAACCGCACCGTAGAGCGGCCGAAGTCCAGATGCACCTTGTCGAACTCATTGAGCAGATCCATGCCCAAGATCAGGGTCGGGACGTTCTGCAGACCCCAGAGTTTGAAGACATGGGCCTCTACAAAGACCACCGGTACATTGCCTAGCTGCAGGCCACCCAGCCTCAGGAAGGACAGATAGAGCAGTTCCCCCACCAGCTTTTCCCCGGCCAGGGAGGCCAGTTCGATCTGCTGGACCTGCATGTTTCGGGGCTGGGCACCGATCACACGGCGCAGGGCGGCATTGCCCATGGAGATCTCGGCACCGGAATCGATCATGGCGCTGATCTGGCGACCGGACAGGTCGGCATCAATGATGGTCAGCTGGCCGGACTTGCGACGGGCAGGCACCACGACCTTGCCGTCCGCCGTGACGTCCAGGCGCGAGGCGGTGATTTCCATCTGATGGCCCTTGAAGTCCAGGACCAGGCGCTGTCCCTTCAGCCAGTCGACCCCCAGGGCACCATCAATCTCTTCACCGACAATGGGCAGGACCGCGACCCGGGCATTTTTCTGGACACGACTGCCGACCTTGAGTTCGGAGATCTGGACGCTGCTGCGCATCCGCTGTCCCGCGACGGTGTGGAGCGAAACCCGGGGCCCCTCGGGCAGTCCGAGCTTGTCAGCCAGGACCTCGGAAATGCAGGAACGGTTGGCCCCGGTGTCCACCAGAAAGCGGAAGGGACCCTGACCATTGATGTAGATGGGGGCGGTGATCCGCGAGGTCCTGTCCCGTTCGGTGCCGATCTGGCTGGGGGGCTCATTGGCTGGTGGCGTCTGGGCAAAGGCCGGGCTGGCCAGGGCGGAGGGCGACAGGCCCGCGGCCGCGAGCAGGGCGGCGATCTGACGGCGATCCGGTGACATGGTCCAGCCTCGGCGTATGTCCAGGCTGGACGCTATCGCGGCTTTGCGAAATGGGGAAATGACAAAGCAGACAGGCTGCGACCCTATTGGGCGCCCAGGGCCGCCATGATGCGGTCCGACGAGGGGCGGCCGGCCAGACCATCCTCCACCGTCACCGTAATGCGCATGACCCCCTGGCTCACCCTCGCCTCGGATACCTCCCCCTCCACCAGATGGACCCGGCTGATCCGGCCCAGCAGGTCGCGGGCATCGGCGCGGCGGGAAATCCTCACCACAGCCTGGGCGGCCACCATGGCTGCGTCGGCGACAATGGCCGAGGATTCCGGGGAGGCATCGGCCTCAAAGGGGATCAGCCGTCTGGCCGCTCGGGTGGCCCGGGCACTGGCCTGGGCGAGGCGCTCAAGCAGGACCTGGGGGCCTATGACCGGCATCCGGATCGGCGGGCCCATGCCGGCCAGGGCGGCAGGTGATCCGCTCGGCCGCAGGTCGGTGAAAATCGTCAGACCGCCCAGGCGGGTGGCCCGAATAACCGGCTCTCCCAGGTCGTTCTTGTAGATCACATCCCCGCGGGGACCAGGTTGAGCGCGAAGGGCCCAGACCTCGGGATTGTCGTCGAACTTCAACAGTGGCCGGGGCTGGGAGCGATCCAGGACAAAGCTCATCCCGCCTTCGGAAACATAGCGGGCCACCGGCGGGGCCATGCTGTGCCCAGGGGGCGGACGATCGCCAAACAGGCCTTCCCTGAGGCTGTCTGGCCCCGCCACGGCGGGTAAGGCCGCGCACAGAACCACGACGGCCACGAGGGCCGACGCCGAAAACCTGAGACCTGAATGCGCCATAGATTGCTTCACGAGGGGGGCTTGCGGGAGGACTTGGGCGGTTTTTGGACCGCCCTCGCCTCCGGACCTGTCAGCCCGCCATAAACTGTCCGCCGTTGAGCGACAGTGTCGATCCGGTCACATATCCCGCATGCTCACCCGACAGGAAGGCCACCATGTCAGCGATTTCCTCGCCGCGGCCGAGGCGGCCGACGGGGATCTGGGAGATGATGCCGGCCAGGACGTTTTCCGGCACGGCCTGAACCATCTCCGTGTCGATATAGCCCGGGCAGATGCAGTTTACCGTGACGCCCTTCTTGGCGTTCTCCAGGGCCAGGGCCTTGGTGAACCCGATCATCCCGGCCTTGGCAGCCGAATAGTTGGTCTGACCGATCTGGCCCTTTTGACCGTTGATCGAAGAGATATTGACGATGCGGCCCCATTCCCGCTCGCGCATGCCCTCGATCACCTGACGGGTCATGTTGAAGACCGAGTCCATATTGACCCGGATCACCTCGGACCACTGCTCGGAGGTCATGCGGTGGAAGACCCCGTCGCGGGTGATCCCGGCATTATTGACCAGGACATCGACGGGGCCGAGTTCGGCGGCCACGGCATCGGTTGCGCGTTTGCAGTCCTCGAAGGATCCGACATTGCCCTTCACGACCATGATGCCGAGTTCCTCGGCACAGGCCTTGGCGGCGGCCTCATTGCCGGAATAGCCGGCAGCCACAAGCATGCCGTCGGACTTCAGACGTTCGCAGATTGCCCGGCCAATGCCGCGCGTTCCTCCGGTGACCAGTGCCACTCGAGCCATAGGCAGTCCCTCCCAGAAGTCCGCGGCCCTTTATCGGGCCTGCGGGCGTTGAATTCAGATCGCTTCGATACACATGGCCACGCCCATGCCGCCGCCGACACAGAGGGTCGCGAGACCCTTTTTCGCGCCGGAGCGGTTCATCTCGTGGACCAGGGTCGTGAGGATGCGGGCGCCGGAGGCTCCGATGGGATGACCGATGGCAATGGCCCCGCCATTGACGTTCACCTTGGCCGGATCGAGGCCGAGATCACGCACCACACAGATGGACTGGGCGGCGAAGGCCTCGTTGGATTCCACCAGGTCGAGATCGGCCACAGACCATCCGGCCTTTTCCAGGGCCTTGCGGCTGGCCGGGATCGGACCGGTGCCCATGATTTCGGGTTCGACCCCGGCATGGGCCCAGGAGGCGATGCGGGCCAGGGGCTTGAGGCCCCGACGGGCGGCTTCATCGGCGCTCATCAGGACCAGGGCGGCAGCCCCGTCATTGAGGCCCGAGGCATTGGCGGCGGTGACGCTGCCGTCCTTGGTGAAGGCCGGGCGCAGGCCGGAAATGCTGTCGATGGTCACCCCATGACGGATGAACTCGTCCTGATCGACCACCGTGTCGCCCTTGCGGCCCTTGATGGTCACCGGCGCGATCTCGCCGGCAAACTTGCCGGACTTCTGAGCGGCCTCGGCCTTGTTCTGGGAGGCCACGGCAAAGACGTCCTGGTCTTCGCGGGTGATCTGCCAACGCGCGGCGATGTTCTCGGCAGTCTGACCCATGTGGTAGCCGTGGAAGGCGTCCCAAAGGCCGTCCTTGATCATGGTGTCCACCAGGGCGAGATCGCCCATCTTCTGCCCGCCCCGAAGCTGCTGGGCGTGGGGCGACTGGCTCATGCTTTCCTGACCACCGGCAATGACGATGTCGGCCGAGCCGTCGGAGATCTGCTGGGCGGCCAGGGCCACAGCCCTCAGGCCCGATCCGCAAAGCTGGTTGAGCGACCAGGCCGGGGCCTCAACAGGGATACCGGCGTTGATCGCGGCCTGACGCGCGGGACCCTGGCCAGCGCCGGCCTGGAGCACCTGACCCAGGATGACTTCCTGGACATCGGCAACGGTGATTCCGGCGCGCTCGACAGCCGCCTGGATGGCGATCCGGCCGAGTTCATGGGCTGGGAGCGATGCCAGGGCTCCGTTGAAGGAACCGACCGGGGTGCGGGCGGCCGAAACGATAACGACGTCGGACATGGGGGGCTCCATCTGGGCTTTGGTTATCTATTTAGAACCGCAGGATTTTGAGCAAGGGTCTGATTTCCATCTGGCCGATTTCCCTGACAATTTGCGTTCCGCTTCGCATCCGCGATACTGCAGTGCGAGACACTGAAGGCACCGGTGCCCGCACAGACCAAGAAGGATCCGGGATGGCAGACGCTACGGACAAGACCGGCGCAGGAAACGACACCCGCGTGGTCATCAAGAAGTACGCGAATCGGCGGCTCTACAACACCGCCTCCTCATCCTATGTCACCCTCGAGCATCTGGCCGACATGGTGAAGCAGGGGGTGGATTTTGTCGTCTATGACGCCAAGAGCCATGAGGACATCACCCGCACGGTCCTGACCCAGATCATCTTCGAGGAAGAGAGCCAGCAGGGCCAGAGCCTGCTGCCGATCCAGTTCCTGCGGCAACTGATCGGCTTCTACGGCAATTCGATGCAGTCCTTCCTGCCCTCCTATCTGGAACTGTCGCTCGCCACCTTCGCCCAGCAGCAGGAACGCATGCGCAGCCAGTTTACCGGCCTGGCCCAGACCCCGGGCCTGGGGATCTATGACGACCAGATCCGTCAGAACCTGGCCATGTTCGACCGGGCCATGAAGATGTTCTCGCCCTTCGCCTTTGGCGGCGGCGCGGAAGGTGCCGCAGCTCCCGCTCGCCCGGCCGAAAGCCAGACAGCTCCCACCGAGGACAGTCTAAGCGAGATGAAACGGCAGCTGGAAGCCATGCAGGCCCAGATCGCCAAGCTGGCTTCAAAGGACTGATCGGCTCTTTTTTAAGACTCTTGCGGGCACAGTGTCCGCCATGACCTCACCGATCGACCCGATCCGCAGAGCTGCCCAGATGCGACGCGCCAAGCGCGGCCGCGTCGAAGGCTCGGCTGATGCTGGAGATCTGGGCGATCACACCCTGCCCGTGCCCTATGCCGGGCCCGTCGAGGGCTCGCCCCCGCCGGGAGCCACCGATTCAGCGGCGGCCTTTTCGGCACACATACTGGGACAGGATGGCCAGAAGCGGGGCCTGAGGGGGGGACCTGCCGTACTGGATGCGGCAAAATCCGCCTATGGCCGAACGGAATGGTCCGGCTCCGCCGACCGCAGGGCCCGCCGCGGCGGGTCGACCCGCACCGAAATCTAGGCCCTGACCCCAGATCGGGGCTGGCACCGGTCTTGCTTAACCGAAGGTGATTGCATCACCGACGGGACAGTTCATGACCGCCTTCATCAAGATTTTCGACCTTGCCGTCGTCACCCTGATCTTCACGGTCCTGACCTGACGGGCACCTAGGCCGCGGCATCGCCGGCAAAGTCGATGTCACGGCGGGCCGATACGATGGTGACAATGAACCCGGCCAGGACATCCAGCAGGACCATGAGGGTCAGCAGGAAGAAGGTCGAGGTGGCAAAGGCCGGGGCCAGCAGGAACTCCACCAGACAGATGATGAACAGGATCATCGAGAAAGAGTGATTGATGATGGCGATCCGCCGGCTGGTGGTCGACTTCAGAAGCTCGATGAACAGGACCACCAGGGCTGCCGCCAGCAGCAGGTCGCCCAGGCTGACCGGCCAATCGACATTGGAGGTCATGCGGATATTGAACAGCCGATCGGTCATGTGGGCACTGGCATCAATGGCCGAGAACCCCCCGTTCAGGGTCAGCGCGATCAGGTTGTAGACGAGGACCGGCAAGGCCAGCAGCGGAAACGCAGCAAACATCTGAACCCCTCCCAAGGTTGGGCTTGAGTCCAAGGGTTAACCGCTTTGAGCAACGCCGCCTAGACCGTTCGCCTGTAACGAAGGTCAGAACTCGTCAAAGCCTTCCGGGTTCCGGGCACGGGTCTGCAGCCACATGACCCCCAGAAGGTCAGAGACTGAGGCCATCAGACGCCCGAAATTGGTGTATTTCGACTGACCGGTCTGGCGATGCCTATGGTTCACCGCCCTGAAGTCCACCTCATAGCCCTCCCGCAACATCAGGGCCGGGATGTAGCGGTGGATGTGGTCGAAATAGGGAAGCCGGAGGAAGGCCTCGCGGCGGAAGGCCTTGAGCCCGCAGCCGGTGTCATTGGCCGTGTCCTTGAGCAGGCGCTTGCGAACCCCGTTGCCAAACCGCGAGGCGATCTTCTTGGCTTGGCTGTCCTGACGCTTCACCCGTTCACCGCCCACAAGGGCCAGTTCCGGCGGGCCGGCCAGTAGGGCATCTACAAGGATGGGACCATCGGCCGGATCATTCTGGCCATCCCCATCCAGGGTCAGGATCACCTCACCCCGGGCAGCCAGGATGCCCGTGCGGATCGACCGGCTCTGGCCGGAGTTCTTGCGATGGCTGAGGACCCTCAGGGTCGGGAACTCGGCCTTCATCGCCGTCATGACCGCCAGGGTCGCATCTCGACTTCGGTCATCGACGAAGATCATTTCATAGTTCCGCCCCTCAAAGGCGGCAGCGATCTCGCGTGCGAGGTCCGGGGCTGCGCCTTCCTCGTCAAAGACGGGAACGACGACAGAGATCTGGGGCGGGGGTGTGGGCGTCTGGGCCATGCCTCTCCATAGATCGGTTTGGTCCGGAGTGGAATTCCCGCAGGCAATCCCGGCCTTGGCATTCTTCGTGCTATCAAGTTGCCATGAGTCTGGAACAACGCCTGGAACAGGTCAGTCGGGGCTGGCGCGGACCGGCCCTTGCGGCCCTCATTGCCCTGCTGGCAGGTCTGCCCGGGGTGTTTGGCATGCCGCCCCTGGATCGGGACGAAAGCCGCTTTGCCCAGGCAACAGCCCAGATGCTGGAGAGCCGGGACTTCGTGGTGATCCGCTACCAGGATCAGCCCCGGTTCAAGAAGCCGGTGGGGATCTACTGGCTTCAGGCCGCCTCGGTCGCCGTCGTTTCGGCCGCAGAGGACCGGGAAATCTGGGCCTATCGCCTGCCCTCCCTGCTTGGGGCCATGCTGGCGGCAGCGGCCTGCGCCTGGGGCGCAGCGGCCTTTTTCGGCAATCCCCTTGGCCTGATGGCCGGGATCTTGTTTGCCTCAAGCTTCCTGTTGTCCACCGAGGCCTTCATCGCCAAGACCGACGCGGTCCTGGCGGGGACCACGACCCTGGCGCTCGCGGCCATGGCGCGGATCTATGCGGCCAACCGGTCCGGCGGTGATGTGGGCTGGCGCACCCGCCTGATGTTCTGGCTGGGCATCTCCATGGCCGTCCTGGTGAAGGGGCCGGTAGGCGTGCTGGTGGCCCTGCTGACGGGCCTTGCCCTCTGGGCCTGGGATCGCAAGGCTCCCTGGGCGAAGCGACTGGGTTGGGGCTGGGGCCTGATCATCCTGGCCGTGATCGTCGGGCCCTGGGCGACTGCGGTGACGGTGGCCACAGATGGCGGCTTCTGGACCACGGCCTTTGTCGGTGACCTGGCCCCCAAGCTGGCGGGTGGTCAGGAGAGCCACGGCGCGCCTCCGGGCTATCATACACTGGGCACCTTCCTGCTGATCTTCCCGGCCACCTTGCTGTTACCGGCGGCCCTGGCCCATGGCTGGCGCCACCGGGACGAGGTCGGGGTGCGGTTTGCCCTGTGCTGGCTGATCCCTTCCTGGCTGATGTTCGAACTGACCCCCACCAAGCTGGTCCATTACACCCTGCCCACCTATGCGGCCCTGATCTGGCTGATGGTGGCAGCCCTGAGAGAACCCATCGGCATCCGCGCCCGTTGGATAGGGGCCGGACTGGCGAGCTTCGCAGGTCTGTTGCTGAGCGCTGTGGTCTTCTACCTGCTCTCCACCTTCGGAGCCTCAGCCTCGGTCACCGGCGCCGCCATGACCGGGGTCCTGCTGGTGTCTGCAGGTCTGGTGGGGAGCTATTTCCTGATCCGTCAGGCCTCCCGGACCGGGGCCCTTGTGGCAGCCGGACTCGGCCTGCTCGGTCATGGCACCCTGGTAGGTCTGTTCGCCCCCAGCCTGAGCCCCCTGTGGCTGTCACGCGAGACCGAGGCCGTCCTGACGCAAGCCCGGCTCCTGCCCCGCCAGGGCATGACCCTCTCCCCAGTGGCAGTTGCGGGTTATGCGGAGCCCAGCCTCGTCTTTGCCCTGGGCACAAAGACCAATCTCGGAGATGCCGAGGATGCCGCCGAGGCTCTGGCCGATGATCGCCCTGCCGTGGTGGAGAGCCGGGAACAGGCCGCCTTCGAAAAGGCCCTGAAAGCCCGCAGCCTCAAGCCGCATCTGGTGGGCACGGTGAAGGGCCAGGACTATTCCAATGGCGATGACATGACCCTCAGGGTCTATGCCCCGCAGGAGATCCCCGCCCCATGAGCCGCTTCATCGAGATCGTCGAGGTCGGGGCCCGGGACGGGCTGCAGAACGAAAAGTCGGTTCTCGATGTGCCGACCCGCCTGGACTTCATCCACAGGCTCGAGGCCGCCGGTGTGAGGCGCTCGGAGGTGGTGTCTTTCGTCAATCCAGCCCGGGTGCCCCAGATGGCGGGGGCCGAAGAGATCATGGCCGGGCTAGGCCACGCGGACGGCCGCTCCCGCATCGGACTCGTGTTGAACATGCGCGGCTGGGACCGCTGCGTGGCCGCCGCCTGCGACGAGGCCAATGTCGTGGTCTGCGCCACAGATGGCTTTGGGATCCGCAATCAGGGTGCGTCGGTTGCAGACCAGGTCGGCGCCATGCAGGCTATTTCCGCACGCCAGAAGGCCGAGGGTGGCCCGCCCGTCACCGTGACCTTCTCCGTGGCCTTTGGCTGTCCCTTCGATGGCGAGGTTTCGGAAGACCAGGTGGTGGCCCTTGCCACTGAGGCCGCCCGGGCCGGGGTGGCGGAAATCGCCCTGGCCGATACCATCGGGGTGGCGGATCCCTGGACCGTGCGCCGCCGGGTCGTGGCAGTGGGCAAGGTGATCGGCGACATCCCCCTGCGCCTGCACTTCCACGACACCCGCAATACGGGTCTGGCCAATGCCTTTGCCGGGGTCGAGGCCGG
>CAIYZB010000006.1 GCA_903930545.1 uncultured Alphaproteobacteria bacterium | reverse complement strand
GGCATGCGCATGTTCACTCTTGCATTGGCCCTGGTCCTGACAGCCTGCGCGGCTCCGCCCCCAGTCCAACCGCCTGAACCTCCTGCCATTCCAACGACCCAGAGCGCCTGTGTGGCCGCGAAAGGCACCTGGGGGGCCATGGGCATGAGGGGGCTTGCCGGTTGTTCCATTCCCTTTGCCGATGCTGGAAAGACCTGCACTGATGGCGATCAGTGCCAGGGCGATTGTCGGGTCACGGAGCCCGACCAGGCCATGGGGGACAAGCCGATCACCGGTCAGTGCCAGGCCTCAAGCTCGCCCTTCGGCTGCTTTGCCAGGGTCGAGGACGGCCGCAGCACCGGGTTTCTGTGCGTCGACTGATCTGGGGATGGGTGGGGGCTTCTGTTGCCAGGCGCCCCCGGGCCCCGCCTAACGCTGCTAAGACGTTAGGGCTTTAGATGAAGTTATCGCACCGCTTACGCGGCGAGACGGACTTCTTCAGCGAAGTTATCGTTCGCATTTACAAAATAACCCGAAACGGTGGGTCAAGCCGAGAGAAAGCAACACCTTTAGACGTCTGTCGATGCTGATCGGCCCCATACAGTCCGGCGAAAACCCGGAGAGAGTTTGGTGGAGCCGCCGGGAATCGCACCCGGGTCCAGTCCGCTTATGACGTGCGCGTTTATCTCCATAGTCAGGGCAAGCCCTGGCCCGCTCAATATAGGCCCATTGATGCGGGAAATGAAGGACCCTTGGGCCTAAAGCCCGGCCTGGGTCAGAAGCTGGTCGGTGAGCAGGGTCTTGTAGTGCTTCAGCAGACCATAGGCCCGGTCCACCCGGGACCTGTCCCCGGTCACCTGCCACTCGATGGCCAGACCCCGCATGGCGGACATGTGAAGGGTCACCATGTCTTCCAGGGTCGCGCGATCCTTTATCCCGATCTCCTGGCCCAGGGCCCACATGCTTTCGCGACGGGCGGACTCGATTTCCTCGAAGATGGCCGGCAGCTTCTCAGCAAGCACCCTATCCGATCGGGCGGCCATCATGATTTCAAGCTTGGCGATGAGGGGCGGGTGGGTCTGGACGGCCCAGACCCGGTCGGTCCGGTCGATGAAGTGCTGGCGCAGATCCGTGCCTGGGGGAACCGGCTTGGGGCCCTCCGCGCGTTCGTCATGGCCCGAGGCAAAGGCCACAACCGCCAGCATGAGGTCCACCTTGGTGGGAAACTGATGCAGCATCCCGCCACGACTGACACCGGCAGCCTCAGCAATCGTGGCCAGGGTGGTGGCCGAATAGCCCAGGCGATTGAGGCAATCGATGGCGGCATCAATCAGTCGCGCCCGCATGGTCGCCGTGCGCTCGGCCTGGCTTCGGCGGGGACTGGAATCTGCGGGCAGGGTGGCCAGGACGGTCATGTCCTGATCCTGAACCAGTTGGGCTTTCTGGAAAAGGGCTCAGTCCCGAAGGGGCTCGGGAGTCGATCCCGGCGAGATCTCGAAAATAGGAGCTCGCCGGGGTCGCAGTGCATTGAAAAGTGATCGTTCGAAAAGGTTCAGGCGCACGTTCGCACGTGCCAGATTTCCAAACAAAAACGGGATGTGTCCCACTAGTTTCCTCGAAGCGCCGGTCTTCGCCACGCGTCCTCTGAAGCCAGATCATCATGCCCCGGGGCGGGCGTCAATAAAGATACCGTCCAGACGGTCGGTTAATTTTGGGGGGCGAGGAAGCCCCCTCAGTCAGCTTCGCTGACAGCTCCCCCAGAGGGGGCGCAACT
>CAIYZB010000005.1 GCA_903930545.1 uncultured Alphaproteobacteria bacterium | reverse complement strand
CGTCGCCAAGGACGCGGCGGTGGTGCGGATGACAGAGGCCTTCCACCGACACCAGGCGGCCATCCATGCCACCGTGCCCCTGATCGAGACGTCAAATGTCGACATGGTCGGCATTGCAGACCGGCAGGTCGCCCAAGGCTTCCTGGTGCTGGCCGGTCTTTGTCTGGGCATTTTCGCCCTTGTCTGTCTGGCAGCCTGGACCCTCAACCGTCGAGTTGTCAGGCCCCTTGGTCGTATGCGCACCTATATGAGCGCCCTGGCCGACGGGGATTACAGCCTGGATGTGCCCTATACCCACAGACCGGACGAGTTGGGGGACATGGCCCGGGCGGTCAGTATCTTTCGCGACGGCGTCCTTGAGCGGCGCATCCTGCGAGAAGACCAGGAACGCTCACGTCTGGTGATGGAAACCAGCCGCGAAGCTGACGAGGCCCGGCGCATGGAGGCTGACCACGCCCGCGCCGATGCCATGGGCAAGCTCGCCTCTGCCCTGTCTCAGGTTGCCATAGGCAATCTGGCCACCCGGATCGAGGTGCCTTTCCCGCCTGAATTCGAGGCCATCCGCAAGGATTTCAACGCCACGGCCTCGGCCCTGGACGAGCTGATGCAGCATATTGGCGAGGCCACCACGGGGGTGGAAGGCGGGGCCAGCGAGATCTCCCAGGCGGCGGATGATCTGTCACGGCGAACCGAACAGCAGGCTGCGGCTCTTGAGGAGACCGCTGCGGCGCTGAGTGAACTGACCACGACCATTGCCGAAACGGCCCAGGGCGCCCAGGAAGCCCGACAGTTTGTCTCCAGTGCCCGCACCGGGGCCGAGCGCTCAGGGGGGGTGGTGGAGCAGGCGGTTTCCGCCATGGGTCTGATCGAGGACTCCTCCGGTCAGATCGGCCAGATCGTCGGGGTCATTGATGAAATCGCCTTCCAGACCAATCTGCTGGCCCTCAATGCCGGGGTAGAGGCGGCGCGGGCCGGGGATTCCGGGCGCGGCTTTGCGGTGGTGGCCCAGGAGGTCCGGGCCCTGGCCCAGAGATCGGCCCAGGCCGCCAAGGAGATCAAGGTCCTGATCGCCTCCTCCTCGGGTCATGTCCGGGACGGGGTGGGTCTGGTCAAGGAGGCCGGCGCTGCCCTGGCCACCATTGTCGATCAGGTCGGACGGATTGATGGCCTGGTAGGCAATATCGCCGCCTCCGCCCAGGATCAGGCGACAGGCCTGTCCCAGGTCAATCAGGCGGTGATGCAGATGGACCAGATGACCCAGCAGAATGCGGCCATGGTGGAAGAGACCACGGCGGCTGCCCATACCATGCGGGGTAATACGGACGATCTGGCCAACCGCCTGCGGGGGTTCCAGCTGAGCCAGGCCCGCAGCCACGCGCGCCCTGTCCGGATCCAGACGCCGGTGAGCCGCCCTTCGGCGCCTCAGCCGACCAGGGCCGCGCCTCCCCTCAGCCGGGGTAACCTCGCCGTATCGGTACCCTCGACCGATGAATGGGAAGAGTTCTAGGTCGGCCCGGCCCGTCTCAGGGTCAGATTGATCCGTCCGCCTTGCGGAAGCAGTCGGGAGGAGCCTGACAGGACCCGATCAATGCCATGAAAGGCTAGGCGTGATGGGCCGAACAGGCCGCAGACATCACCACTGGCCAGCCGCACTGAGCGGGTGGGATCGCCCCGTGCGGTCCCGCCGATCCGGAACAGGCCCGTATCCCCAAGGGAAAGCGAGAGGACCGGAACTGTCAGGTCCGCCTCGTCCCGGTCCTGGTGCAGCCCCATCTTCGCACCCTCGTCATAGAGATTGACCAGGCAGGCATCGGGGGCGAGGTCCGGATCCACCAGCTCGGCCCAGAGGCTCAGCAGTCGCGACGGGATCTCGGGCCAGGCCTGTCCTGTCACAGGATGATGAGATTGATAGCGATAGCCAGTGGCATCGGTGACCCAGCCCAGGGGACCGAAATTGCTCATCTGCACGGACATGGGCCGGCCTCCCGGGGTAATGGGCCGGTAGGGCGGGGCCTGTTCGAGCCGAGCCAGGACCTCGAGCGTCAGTTCGGCCTGGGCCACTGGATCGAGGTGCCCTGGCCAGAGCTTGAAACCGTCCGTCACGCCCTTCAAGTCTCTAGCCCCAGACCTGGATCAGACATTGCCTTGATCTCGCCTCGTCCTGCCGCTCTGATCTGACGATGCCAGGTTTGAAGTTCCGATCCTTGACCTCTGCCGAGCATGACCTCGCCCGGGATCTGTTCGGCGATGGCCTGTCCACAGCGCGGCTGAAAATCCTCTGCAATCCCCTCTGGAACCGTGCCTTTGTCGCCGGGCCGCACCTGATCAGCTGGCCCGCCAGTCGCTTCGAGGCCTGTTTCGCCGCAGCCAGTCTCGCGACCAGAGCCCTGCTGGTTCACGAGCTCGTCCATGTCTGGCAGGCCCAGAACGGGGTCAATCTGATCCTCGGCAAGCTCAGGGCGGGCGATGGTCCTGCGGCCTATCTCTATGAGCTGAATGACCAGACCCGGTTCGAAGCCCTGAATATCGAACAGCAGGCCATGGTGGTGGAACATGCCTATCGTCTGTCCCAGGGCGGCGCGGCCCCTTATGGCGCGCCAGATTATGCGCTTCTGGGCAGTCCGCGGACCCCCAGACTGGGCTAAAGAACCTACAGACTTTAGGGTCTTTACCCTTGCGACCGACACAATCTACCCCATATCGCGACTCGACGGCGGTGAGCGTAAAGGCTAACCGCCCGGGACCTTATTCGAACCGGGGATGGTGAGAAGAAACGGAGCGCCTCATGAGAGGGCTCTCAATCCACCGTCCGCCAAACAGGAGCGAGCAAGACTCGATATGAGCAAGATTATCGGCATTGACCTCGGCACGACCAATTCGTGCGTTGCGATCATGGACGGCAAGCAGCCCAAGGTGATCGAGAACGCCGAAGGTGCCAGGACCACCCCCTCGGTTGTCGGCTTCCAGGAAGACGGCGAGCGCCTGATCGGCCAGCCGGCCCGACGCCAGGCCGTGACCAACCCCACCAATACCCTCTTCGCCATCAAGCGCCTGATTGGCCGCCAGTATGACGACAAGCTGGTGGAGAAGGACAAGGGCATGGTGCCCTATGACATCGTCAAGGGCCCCAATGGCGACGCCTGGGTTCGCGCCCATGGCAAGGACTATTCCCCCCAGCAGGTCTCGGCCTTTATCCTGGCCAAGATCAAGGAAGATGCCGAACGTCACCTGGGCGAAAAGGTCGACAAGGCCGTCATCACGGTTCCGGCCTATTTCAACGATGCCCAGCGTCAGGCCACCAAGGATGCCGGCAAGATCGCCGGTCTCGAGGTCCTGCGGATCATCAACGAACCCACCGCCGCGGCCCTGGCCTATGGTCTGGACAAGAACGACGGCAAGAAGATCGCGGTCTATGACCTGGGCGGCGGCACCTTCGATGTGTCGCTTCTGCGCCTGAGCGCCGGCGTTTTCGAGGTGGTGGCCACGGGCGGTGATTCGGCGCTGG
>CAIYZB010000004.1 GCA_903930545.1 uncultured Alphaproteobacteria bacterium | reverse complement strand
CGGTTGCCCGAGACGTACCACATGACGACCTTGTCGCCCTTCTTGATGGTCTTGCCGCCCAGTTCCACATCGCGCATGGCGGTGCGGCGCATATAGGCCAGCGGGGTCTGCCAGCGGATGGTCTCGGAGACCATGGAGGGGATCAGGGCCGGATTGGCCTTGAGCTTCTCATACTGGTCGGGGTTCTGGTTCAGGGCCAAGACCGAGCCGGACATGCTGTTGCGGGTGGTGTCATTGCCGCCGACGATCAGCAGGATCAGGTTCCCCAGATATTCCATCCGGTCCATGTTCTTGGTGGCCTCGCCGTGGGCCAGCATGGAGATCAGGTCGCCCTTGGGGGGCGCATTGACCCGCTCTTCCCAGAGACGGCTGAAATAGTCGACGCACTCGAACAGATACATCTTCCGCTCGGTGTCCGGGTCATCGGTCTTCCAGTGATGGGAGGTCGGGCCGGCGGTGGCGATGTCGGACCAGAAGGTCAGCTTGCGGCGATCTTCCCAGGGGAAGTCGAACAGGGTGGCCAGCATCTGGGTGGTCAGCTCGATGGAGACCTTGTCCACCCAGTCGAACTCCTCGCCGATGGGCAGGCTGTCCAGGGTGTTGCAGATGCGGCTCCGGATCAGGGGCTCCAGCTCGGCCAGATTGTGGGGCGAGACGATCGGGCTGACCGTCTTGCGCTGCACATCGTGCTTGGGCTGGTCCATGGCGATGAACATCGGAAGGGTGAAGTCTTCTTCCGGGTCGAACAGGGTGATGGCCGGCTCGGAGGAGAAGTCACCGTGATTGGTGTCCACGGCCATGATGTCGTTGAACTTGGTCACCGACCAGTAGGGGCCATTCTCGTGCAGGCCTTCCGGATGATAGTGGACCGGATCTTCCTTCCGCAGGCGCTCGAAATAGGCCCAGTGGGTGTCGTTGCGGAACAGCTCGGGGTCCGCGACATTGATCTGTTCCAGGGGGATCGAATAGGCCCGCGCCCGCGCTTCAGCCTTCAGATCAACCGAACCGTCGCTCATATGTCTTCTCCCGCGCGGGATCGTCCGCCGACCCCATCTAATCAGTGTTTAGAAGATGCTTGAGGCGCGAGCCCAAGACAAGGGCAGGAAGGCCACACTGATCAGCTTTTCGGGGAATTTTTGTCGGTTTTCCCGCAGGCTTGGTGGCCATGTCAGAATTTCTGACCTGACTTCGCGGCGCGAGCCATCCTAGTCTGTGACAAACATCTGTTTGAACCTGGAGCGCCCATGGCCGCCGAAGCCCTTTTCCGTCCCTTCGACTTCAAGGGACTGCACCTGAAGAACCGCATCGTCATGGCCCCCATGACCCGCTCCTTCTCCCCCGACGGCTATGTCACCGATGACGTCGCCCAATATTACAAGCGCCGCGCGGCGGCCGATGTGGGCCTGATCATTTCCGAAGGCGTCGGCGTCAATCGCCCGGCCTCGGTCAATGACCGCAACGTGCCCCGCTTCCACGGCGAGAAGGAACTGGCGGGCTGGAAACACGTGATCGACGAGGTTCATTCGGTGGGCGGCGTCATGGCTCCGCAGCTGTGGCATGTCGGTGCCGTGCGCACCCGCGATCCGGAATGGACCCCGCCGGGTCCCTATGACAGCCCCTCTGGCCTGTCGCGCCCCGACAAGAAGTTCGGCGAGGGCATGACCGATGAGGAAGTGGCTGATGCCATCCAGGCCTTTGCCGATGCCGCCGCAGCCGCCAAGACCCTCGGCTATGACTCCATCGAGCTCCACGGGGCCCATGGCTATCTCATCGATCAGTTTTTCTGGGACGGGACCAATGTCCGCGAGGACGCCTATGGTTCCAAGACCCTGACCGGTCGGGCCCGCTTTGCCGCCGATATCCTGAAGGCCGTGCGCAAGGCCGTAGGCCCCGACTATCCGGTGATCATCCGCATCAGCCAGTGGAAGCAGCAGGACTATACGGTGAAGATGGCGCAGGACCCCAAGGCCCTGGGCGAGTGGCTGGGGGCCCTGGTGGATGCTGGTGCCGACATTCTGCACTGCTCCCAGCGCCGGATCTGGGAACCGGAATTCGAAGGTTCCGACCTCAACTTCGCCGGCTGGGCCAAGAAGCTCACCGGGGTGCCCACCATCTCCGTGGGCTCGGTAGGTCTGTCTGGTGAGTTCATCGCCGCCTATGCCGGTGAAGCCTCAAAGCCCGCCTCCCTGGACGAGCTGGAACGCCGCATGGAACGGGACGAGTTCGACCTCGTCGCCGTCGGCCGCGCCCTGCTTCAGGACCCCGACTGGGTGGTCAAGGTCCGCGATGGCCGCGAGAGCGAACTGATGAGCTTTGATCGCAGCGCCATGGCCAAGCTTTACTGAGCTCCCCCCTCCGTCACTGAGGATTTCACAACGCTAATTGCTCCCCCACTGGGGGAGCTGTCGGCAAAGCCGACTGAGGGGGCAGCGGTGGCGGCCCCCTCCACCGCCTCGCGGTCCCCCTCCCCCAACGGGGGAGGAACTATTCTGAGCCGACTGAGGGGCCCTATGCGTTGAAGTTCAGCTTCAGGCCGGGCCGCGGCCAGGTGGCGCGAAACAGCTTGCCGGTGGCAGAGCCTGTGATCCAGGCGGTGCACATGTCCGCACCGCCAAAGCAGATATTGGTCACGATCATGTCGGGGAAGGCATAATGCTCCACCGAACCATCGGGATCGAAGGTGGTGATCCCGCCATTGATGATGGTGGCCACACAGACCTTGCCGCCGGCCTCCACGGCCAGGCTGTCCAGCAACTGATAGCCCGGCAGATTGCAGACCACATGGCCGGGGGCAAAGCCTGGGGGCGGGGCCAGGACCCCGGTCTCGGCGACGTCAAAACCCCAGAGCCGCCCGAGATTGGTGTCGGCCACATAGACGGTCTTTTCGTCCGGCGAGAGGCCGACCCCGTTGGGGGAGATGAGGTGGTCGCGCTGGCGGCTGATGTGGCTGCCGTCGATCTTCGTATAATAGAGCCCGCCGTATCTGCGGCCCTCAGGGGTGGTGGCTCCATGGTCGGTGAACCAGAAGCCCCCCGAGCGATCAAAGACCAGGTCATTGGGACCCACCAGGCGGCGGCCGTCGCAGGAGTCATAGATCGTGGTCAGCGCCCCGGTGGCCAGGTCCAGACGCTGGATCGAGCCGCCCACATGGCTGGCCGGGGTCGGGCCGGGAATGGTCATGCCGCCATTGTCCAGCCACTCGAAGGAGCCGCCATTATTGGTGATATAGATGGCTCCATCGGGGCCAATGGCTGCGCCATTGGGACCACCGGGGACGTCAGCCACCTTTTCCATGCGGCCATCGGGCCAGACACGGGTCAGTCGCTGTCCCTTGATCTCGGTGAAGATGACCGAGCCATCTTCCATGGCAATCGGGCCTTCCGGGAACTGCAGGTCCTCGGCAATCAGTTCAAAATCCACGGTCTCACTCCCCAAATCATTTGGCGCGACTATGGACGAAGCGACGCCTCGCGGGAAAGGCTTAGCGGCGTTCCAGGACCCGGATCGTGAAGGGATAGTCGTCACCGTCTCCGGCCGGATAGGACTGGGCGCTCACCTCGGTCCAGGCGGCCTCGTCAAAGGCGGCCAGATGGACATCGCCCTCCACCTCGGCATCGACCTCAGTAAGATAAAGGCGCTTTGCGCGCTTCAGGGCGGTCTCGAACAGGGAGGCCCCGCCGATGACGCAGACCTCTTCGGCCCCGTCCTCCTCGGCCTGTTCCTTGGCCATGGACAGGGCTTCGGCGAAGTCCTCGCAGACTACGGCACCCTTGGGTTCGAAAGACCCGTCCCGGGACAGGACCAGGTTCATCCGCCCGACCAGGGGCTTGCGGGGCAGGCTGTCCCAGGTCTTGCGGCCCATGATCACCG
>CAIYZB010000003.1 GCA_903930545.1 uncultured Alphaproteobacteria bacterium | reverse complement strand
TGGACCGGCAGGGAGACGGCGAACTGCAAGGGCATCTGCAGGGCAAAGACCAGCAGCAGGGAGGCCTTGGCATAGCTCCAGCCCCGGTCGGTCTTGGCCTTGCCCATCATGGTGTCATAGCGACGGTCCGGCCCGTCCTTGCGCCAGCGCCAGAGCAGATAGAGGCCGAGCCTCAGTCCCCAGACCGTGCAGAGCAGGGTCAGGGCGATCCGATGTGGATCCTGACCGCCGGTCAGCAGGTAGGAGGTGATGGCGATCACCACCATGCCCAGGGCCCACCAGCTATCGATGAAGCTGGGGTCCTTGATGATCAGGCTGTATCGCCAAAGGGCGATGAACAGACCTGCCGAGATCAGGGCGTTGAGGGCGAGAAGCTGAAGAACGGGCATGGGGGGTCCGTGGGTTGGCGGGCCTAGCGGCCGGTCGAAATGGTTTCAGCGTTCAGCATGCGGGCCATGCTGCGTTCCAGGGCCTTGGGATCCCGAGCCATGGAAGCCCGGACCTCGATGGCCATGATGTCGGTGTCCAGCTCGTCAATGCCGCGCTTGATGGCATTGAGCCCGGCCTTGGCGATGTCGTCGGGGTGTTCCTTGCGACCAGCCACATGTGCGGCCATGCGGGTATCCACCGATCCGACGATCAGGGCGGTGACAGATGTCCCTTGCGGCGCCAGCTCTGCCCTGAGGCAGGTGGCGGCAGCGCGTCCGGCGAACTTCGAAGGGGAATAGCCCCCCATGGCGGGCACAGCCACAAGACCGCCGGAAGACAGGACATTGAGCACGGCCCCGCCACCATTGGCCTTGAGGGTGGGGGCAAAGGCCCGGACCAGTTGCAGGGGGCCGAAATAATTGACCTCCATCTCGTCGCGGGCGGCGGTGAGGTCGTCTGCCCCCAGCAGGGTCTGGTTGTGGAAGGCCCCGGCATTATTGATCAGGACGGACAGGTCTGTGCAGGTCTTGGCCGCTGCCGCGATCTGGTCGGGCTTTGTGACGTCAAGCTGCAGGGCGACCACCCGGTCGGGGGCCTCGGCCACCAGATGGGCGGCGTCAACAGGACTGCGGGCCCCGACATAGACCCGCCGGGCACCGGCTTTCAGCAGTCCACGGACAAAGGCCTCGCCAATGCCGCGATTGCCCCCTGTAACCAGGGCGACTGAGTCCTCGAGTTTCATGGCTCAGACCGTATAGACGCGGTCATCAGGCTTCTTGCGCCCGCGGACCAGGACGGTGGGATCAGGGGCGATGATGCCGCGACCCCAGGTCTCGGACATGGGCATGTCGTGGTTCCATTCCCAGACCATGTGACGGGCTGCGATCTTCCAGCCAGTCTCGCGCTTTTCGAACAGGTCGACAGCGCGTGCCAGGCTGAGGGTGTCGAACTTTTCCCCGTCCTTCTTCAGACGGGCAAAGGCCAGGATATGGGACTCGACCCGGGCCCGGATCCCGTCCAGCTCGATGAGGATATTGGTGGTGGTGTGGGTCATGGTCCCGCCGCGAGGCAGGATGGGGGCCAGGCCGTCGATATAGTCGCTGGCGGATCCGGCGAAGGTCCCGCCATGGTCCTCGGTGGCGTCGGGGTGATAGCAGGCCCTCAGCAGATCCAGATCCGCCCGATCCACCGCCCGGCAATAGGAGATCAGGACATCAGAGATCGCCTGACGGTCCAGCAGGGCCTGGAGCTCGGGAGCCATGATCAGACCGCCTTTGCGGGCAGGGCAGGACGGGCGATCAGCTCGGTGACCCAGGTGGTGGCCGCAGCGCCTTCCTGTTGAGCCTGCATGACGCCGACATCCACATAGTCCCGCCAGGCGCAGATCAGGTCGCCGCTGAACTCCAGGACCCCGGCATAGGGGGTGGCGACCACATGGCCATCGGTGCTGCGGAACTCATCGACGCCCTCGACGAAGAGGCGGTCGCCCTGTTCGGCATAGTCAAAGATCCGCCAGTTCACCTCGGTGATGCGGGCCTTGAAGCCTTCGAGGAACTTTCTGGCCTTGACCTTGCCCTTCAGGGGCGGGGCCACGGCGACTGCATAGTGCCAGACAATGTCGTCAGACATGTGGGACAGGGCCCCGTCGATGTCTCCACGGCTCCAGGCCGCGATCAGGGCCTGCATGATCTCGAGTTTACGGCTCATCGTCCCACCAGAAGGCTGACAGTTGTGGTGGTCGAGCCACCGATATTGAGGGTCTGGACGTTCTTGGCACCCTCGACCTGATAGTCTCCGGCCTGGCCGGTCACCTGTTTGACGGCATCCAGGGCCATGCGGACGCCCGTGGCTCCCACCGGATGGCCGACCCCGATCAGGCCGCCTGAGGCATTGATGGGCAGCTTGCCGCCGATCTCGATGTCTCCGGCCTCGATGGCCTTCCAGGCTTCACCCGGGGCCGTAAGGCCGAGATGCTCGATGGCCATGTATTCGGTGGTGGTGAAGCAGTCGTGGGTCTCCACGGCATCGATCTGGGCGATGTCGGTGATCCCGGCCCGGGCTCGGGCGTCCTCGATGGCGCGACGCACCTGTGGGAAGACATAGGGCTGGCCTTCGGAGGCGCGGATCTTGCGCTCATAGCTGATGGGGGCCGAGCGATGGCCCCAGCCCTTGATCCTGGCGAGGCTTTCCAGCGGGATCCCCCGGGCCTGGGCATAGTCGGCGGCATAGGCATCCGAGGCCAGGAAGACCACGGCGGAGCCATCAGTGACCTGGCCGCAGTCGTTCTTGCGGATCATGCCTTCGACCACGGGATTGGCTTCATCGTCCTTGGTGAAGCTGCGGTCATTGAAGGCCCATTGCCGGGTCTGGGAATTGGGGTTGCGCCGGGCATTGGCGAAGTTGATCTCGGCGATCCGCATCAGGTGTTCGTATTTCAGCCCATAGCGCCGGTCATATTCCTCGCCCAGATCAGAGAAGGCCCGGGGCCAGAGAAAGGTTGCATCCTCGAACTCGTGACCGGCCCAGGCGGCGGCCCCGAGGTTCACGGCCGCCTGCTGGCCGGAGACATTGCGCATCATCTCGATGCCCACCACACAGGCGGTGTCATAACGCCCGGCCTCGATCTCGGCGGTGGCGGCAAGGATGGAAACAGAGCCCGAGGCACAGGCGGCCTCATGGCGCGAAGTCGGCATGCCGTCGAAGTCGGGATGGACCAGACCGAAGAAACCGCCCAGCAGGCCCTGACCGGCAAAGAGGTCGCCGACAAAATTGCCGACATGACCGGTGTCGATATCCCTGGGTTCCAGGTCGACCGCCGCCAGGCCTTCGCCCACCACCTCGGCAAAGGCATCGGCAAAGTCCATGCCCTGCCGCGCCCAGTTCTTCGAGAAATCGCTCTGCCAGCCACCCAGGATATAGGTCATGTCATTTCCTCCGCCGGGTGGGG
>CAIYZB010000002.1 GCA_903930545.1 uncultured Alphaproteobacteria bacterium | reverse complement strand
TACATCGGCGGCATTATCAAGCACGCCAAGGCGATTAACGCCTTCTCCAACTCGACGACCAATTCTTATAAGCGTCTGGTCCCCGGCTATGAAGCCCCGGTCAAGCTGGCCTATTCGGCCCGTAACCGTTCGGCCTCGATCCGCATCCCGCACGTGGACAGCCCCAAGGCCAAGCGTCTGGAAGCCCGCTTCCCCGACCCGATGGGCAACCCCTATCTGACCTTCGTGGCCCTGCTGATGGCCGGCCTCGACGGCATCATCAACCAGATCGATCCCGGCGCGCCCCAGGACAAGAACCTCTATGACCTGCCGCCCCGCGAGCAGAAGAAGGTTCCGGAAGTCTGCGGCAGCCTGCGTGAAGCCCTGGAAAACCTCGACAAGGACCGCGGCTTCCTGAAGGCCGGTGGGGTCATGGATGACGACTTCATCGACGCCTATATCGAACTGAAGATGGAGGAAGTCATGCGCCTCCAGCTCCACCCGCACCCGGTGGAATTCGACATGTATTTCAAGTGCTAGTCACTGAGATCTGACTGAACTGATCAAGGGCCGGGGGTCTCCTCCGGCCCTTTTTCATGCGCGCAATTGTGACAGATGGTTCACTTGCGAGCCTGTCGCGATTGGCTGATCCTGCCGACAATGGAACGGGGCTGGCCAATGCTTAAGATCGACAATCTGACTCACACCTATGCCAATGGCACGCGCGCCCTGGATGGGGTGAGCCTGAGCATTCCGACGGGAATGTTCGGACTGCTCGGCCCCAATGGCGCCGGCAAGTCGACCCTCATGCGCTCCATCGCCACCCTCCAGACACCCACTGGCGGGTCCATCCAGTTCGGCGATGTCGATGTGATCGCCGAGCCCGAGGCCCTGCGGCGGACCCTGGGCTATCTGCCCCAGGACTTCGGCGTCTATCCGAGAGTCTCGGCCTATGACCTGCTGGATCATATGGCTGTCCTCAAAGGGGTCAGCCGCAAGGGCGAACGCAAGGACACTGTTGAATCCCTGCTGCAGCAGGTGAACCTGTGGGAAGTGCGGAAAAAGGCTGTGGCCGGATACTCCGGTGGCATGCGTCAGAGATTTGGCATTGCCCAGGCCCTGATCGGCCAGCCCTCCCTGATCATCGTGGATGAACCCACCGCCGGCCTCGACCCCGAGGAGCGAAACCGGTTCCTGAACCTGCTTGCCGAGATCGGCGAGAATGTCGTGGTCATCCTGTCCACCCATATCGTGGAGGATGTCTCCGACCTTTGCCCCCGCATGGCGGTGCTGGCCGGCGGCAAGATCCTGCTTCAGGGCGCGCCGGGCAAGCTGATGGGGGATCTGGCCGGACGGATCTGGCGCAGGGCCATCGACAAGTCAGAGCTGGAGCAGATGCGTGACAAGCATCAGGTGATCTCCACGCGTCTTGCGGGCGGACGAACCGTGATTCATGTCCTGGCAGACTCAAACCCGGGAGCGGGGTTCGAGGGCGTGCCCGGTGGGCTTGAGGACGTCTATTTCTCGACTCTGTCCGCCGCCCGTCGGGCCGCCTGAGGTCATTGGGCATGTTCGGGAAAATCGCGGCCTTCGAGTTCCGCTACCAGCTTCGCCAGCCGATCTTCTGGATCACGGCCATGATCTTTTTCCTGCTGGTTTTCGGATCGGTGGCGATCGACGTCGTGCGTATCGGATCGGCAGGAAACATTCACAAGAATGCACCCTCGGCCATCGCCCAGACCCTGCTGATCATGACGATCTTCTTCATGTTCGCATCCACCGCCTTTGTGGCCAATGTGATCGTGCGGGATGACGAGACGGGTTATGGGCCCATCATCCGCTCAACCCGTCTGAGAAAGTTCGACTATCTGTTCGGCCGCTTCACCGGTGCCTTTGCGGCGGTAGCGCTTGCCTTCGCCGCAGCCCCTCTGGCCATCTTTGTGGGCTCGGTCATGCCCTGGGTGGACCACGAACTCATGGGCCCGAACCGGCCGGAATATTATCTGTTTGCCTATTTCTGGCTCGCCCTGCCGGGCCTGTTCCTGTCCTCGGCCATCTTCTTCACCCTGGCCACCATGACCCGTTCCATGATGGCGACCTATCTGGGGGTCGCCGGATTCCTGGTCATCTATGTCGTGATGAATGTCCTGCTGCGGAATGCCGATCAACGGGAGCTTGCCGCCTATATCGAACCCTTCGGGATCGCTGCCTATGGCCTGGCGACCCGCTATTTCACCGCCGCGGAGGCCAATAGCCTGCTCCCCCCGATCCAGGGAGCCATGCTCTATCACCACCTGATCTGGACAGCTGTAGCCCTTGGCGTCCTTGGTCTTTCCTGGCTCACCTTCAGGTTCGAGGCCCCGGCCGCCAAGCTGGGGCGCCCCAAGCGCGATGCCGTCTTTTCTCCACCCAAGCTTCGGGAAGGTCCCCTGCCCGCGCCCCGGTTTGACGCGACCACCGCCTGGGCCCAGCTGATCAGCCGTAGCCGTCTGGAAATGGCCCAGGTCTTCAAGAGCCCAGCCTTTGCCGTCCTGCTCCTGCTCGGCCTTTTCAATTCCATGGGCTCCCTGATCGCCAGCGCGTCGCCGGACGATGCCAGCGTCTATCCCGTCACCAGATGGGTGATCGAGGTCCTGAACGGCAGCTTCGGCTTCGTCGTGATGATCATCGCCATCTATTATGCTGGCGAGCTTGTCTGGCGGGAGCGGGAACGCAAGACCCACGAGATCATCGACGCCACAGCCCTGCCGGACTGGGCCTTCCTGGTCCCCAAGACCGTGGCCATCATTCTGGTCATGCTTTCGACCCTGATGGTCAGCGTGGCCGCAGGCATAGCGGTCCAGCTGGGCAAGGGCTTCGACGACCTGCAACTGGGTCACTATCTGGCCTGGTATGTCCTGCCCAATGCCGTGGACTGGACCCTGATCGCGGTTCTGTCGGTCTTCTGTCAGGCGGTAACGCCCCACAAGTTCATGGGATGGGGCCTTATGGTCCTGTTCCAGATCTTCCTGCTGGTCGCCACCCAGCTGGGCTATGAGCACAACCTCTATCTCTATGGCGGCTATCCCCCGGTTTCGCTGTCAGACATGAACGGACAAGGCGATAATGGGGTCTTTGCCGCCTGGTTCCGGGCCTATTGGAGCGCCATAGCCATGGTGCTGCTGGTCCTGTCCTATGGCCTGTGGAGACGCGGAACCGAAACCCGGCTCTGGCCGCGCTTGAAGCGTCTGCCGCGTCGCCTGATCAGCCCGGCGGGTCTGGTGGGCGGGGTCTCGCTGGCCGTCGCCCTGGGGACCGGTGCCTTCATCTACACCAACACCAATATCTGGAACGCGTATCGTACCGACCGGCAGGACGAAGCCTGGCAGGCGGACTATGAAAAAACCCTGCTCAAATACGAGTCCGTTCCCCAGCCCTCGGTCACGGACGTCAAGCTGGACTTGGACCTCGACCCTCACGCGCCGAGGCTGGTCACCCAAGGGGCCTACGCCCTGATCAATGACTCCCAAGCGCCCCTGACCAGCGTCCATGTCCGCCTGGATCGCGATGTTAAGGTCCGCAGCCTGGCCGTCACCGGGGCCCATGTCAGCCGAACCTTCGAGCGCTTCAACTACCGGATCTTCGAATTCGACCGGCCGCTGCAGCCGGGAGAGCGCGCGACCCTGACCTTCGAGACCTTGATGGCGCAGCGCGGCTTCAAGAACAGCGGCAACACGCGTCGCCTCAACGACAACGGCACCTTCGTCGACAACTCCGAGTTTGCCCCAACGATCGGGATGAGCCGCGACGGCGTGCTGCAGGATCGCGCAAAACGCCGCAAGTTCGGCCTGCCGGCCCAGCTTCGGCCGCCGAAGCTGGAAGACCGCTCCGCGCAACAGCGCAACTATCTGAGCAATACTGACTGGGTGAATTCGGACATCACCGTCACCACAGTCGCTGACCAGCTCCCGGTCGCCCCTGGCTATCAGGTGT
>CAIYZB010000001.1 GCA_903930545.1 uncultured Alphaproteobacteria bacterium | reverse complement strand
TGAAAATGCTGATTTCGCTGAGGCGGTCGTGGCGGCCGGCCTCGTCTGGATCGGGCCACCGGCCTCGGCTATCCGGGCCATGGGTCTGAAGGATGCGGCCAAGTCCCTGATGCAGGCCGCCGGCGTGCCGGTGACCCCCGGTTATCTGGGGGAGGATCAATCCGCAGGCAGGCTTCAGGCCGAGGCGGATCGCATCGGCTATCCGGTCCTTATCAAGGCTGTGGCCGGGGGTGGTGGCAAGGGTATGCGAAAGGTCACGGCCTCGGCCGAATTTGCTGCGGCCCTGGCCTCCTGCCAGAGGGAGGCTGCCGCCTCGTTTGGCGATGACCGGGTCCTGCTCGAGACCTATGTCACCCGGCCACGCCATATCGAGGTCCAGGTCTTTGGCGACCGCTCGGGACAGGTGGTCCATCTGTTCGAACGCGACTGCTCCCTGCAGCGTCGTCATCAGAAGGTGATCGAGGAAGCGCCCGCACCGGGCATGACGCCGGAGGCCCGCGCCGCCATAACTTCTGCCGCCGTCAGGGCTGCTGAGGCTGTGGGCTATGTCGGGGCCGGCACGGTGGAGTTCATCGCCGATGCCAGCCAGGGCCTGCACCCGGACCGGATCTGGTTCATGGAAATGAACACCCGCCTGCAGGTGGAACACCCGGTTACCGAAGCGGTCACTGGACAGGACCTGGTGGAATGGCAGTTACGCGTTGCGTCCGGCGAGCCTCTGCCCCTGTCTCAGGACCAGATCCAGCTGAAGGGCCATGCCATCGAGGCCCGGCTCTATGCCGAGAGCCCAATCGCGGGCTTCCTGCCGTCCATCGGGGTTCTGGAGCACTTCGTCCTGCCGTCGGCCGTTCGGGTGGATTCAGCCCTTGAGGCCGGCGGCGAGGTGACCCCTCATTACGATCCGATGATCGCCAAGCTGATCGCCCATGCAGCCACCCGGGAAGGGGCCAGTGACCAGCTCGCCCAGGCCTGTGCCGAGACCGAGGTCTGGCCGGTGAAGACCAATGCCGGCTTCCTGGCCCGCTGCCTCGACCATCCCGACTTCATCGCCGGGGAGGTGGATACAGGCTTCATCGAGGCGCGGCTGGAGGATCTGGTCGAAGTGCCCGAGCCGTCCGAGGCTGTGCTTGCGGTGGCCGCCATGGCGGCTCTTGCCCGGGAAGAGGACGATCCTTCGCCCTGGAGTGCCCTGACCGGGTTCCGTATGAACGCCCCAGCTGCAGACACGGTCCGTCTGTTCAGGGATGGCCAGGCCGTGGATGCCCACATCCCAGACGACGACCTCGAGGCCGATGTCCTGATCTTTGAGGACGAGGTGGTGATCTTCGAGGGCGGTGAGGCCTACGTCTTCGCCATGAAGCCTCCGCTTGGCGACCTGGGAACCGGAGCGGCAGGCGACGGTCAGATTCGCTCCCCTATGCCTGGCAAGGTGGTGAGCGTCTCCGTCTCTCTTGGCGATGCGGTGCTGCGCGGTCAGACCTTGATGGTGCTGGAGGCCATGAAGATGGAGCACGCCCTGACGGCGGCCTTTGACGGCACCGTGGAGGAGCTGAACGTCAGCCAGGGCGATCAGGTCAGCGAGGGTGTCACCCTGGCTCGCCTCAAGGCAGTAGCCGCATGAGCCTGCACATGATCCGGCTCTGCGTCGGGGCCGAGACCATCGATGATCTGCTGTCCTGGCGCGGCCATGATGATGGCCCCTGGATCCTGTCCACCCGCATGTCTCCCAAGCGGGCCGACGAGCTTCTGGACGGCGGATCCCTCTACCGGATCTTCAAGGGCATGATCCTCTGCCGCCAGCAGATCCTGGCTATCGACACCGTCGGGCCCAAGGGGGCGACCCGGTGCGAGGTGACCCTGGCTCCGGAGATCATCCGGGTGGCCCCGACGCCTCGGCGGGCCTTTCAGGGTTGGCGCTATCTGGAGGTCAAGGATGCGCCGCCGGACCTTGATGCGGGGGGGGCGGATGAAATCCCTACCGAGCTGGCCCGTCAACTCCGCGAAGCCGGGGTCTGGTAAGGCTTTCGTCCACAGCTGAGTCGGGGAGGTCACGTTGCGCTGCCCGTCCCGTAGGCCCACTTTCGGGACAAGAGAATCAGCCCGTCGAGGCTGATCCGGTGGTGGAGATGAACATGCCTCAGCCGAAGGTCATCGTCATCGGCAACGAAAAGGGCGGGGCTGGCAAGTCCACCATCGCCATCCATGTGGCGACGGCTCTGCTCCATACCGGAGCGAGCGTGTCGATCCTCGATCTCGACCTGCGCCAGCAGTCCATGGGGCACTTCTTTGCCAGTCGCCGGGCCTGGCTTGCGGCCAACGGGGTCGAGGCCCCCATGCCAGTGGAGCATCCCCTGCCGGTGGCGCTCTCGGTGGCTTCCGACGAGGAGGCCCTTGCCGCTTTCCATGCGGCCTTCGCCGCCGCATCAGCCTCCGACTATGTGCTTATCGATACCCCCGGGGGCGACACGGCCATCAGCCGAGAGGCCCACGGTCTGGCCGATCTCATTGTCACGCCCATGAATGACAGCTTCGTCGACTTCGACATGCTGGGAGTCGTCGATCCTGTGACCCTGGAGCTGAAGCGCCCCAGCCTCTATTCCGAGACTGTCTGGAACAGCCGCAAGATCAGGGCCGCGGCGTCGGGCCAGTCCATCGACTGGGTGGTGCTGCGGAACCGTCTGGCCCCCACCGAAGCCCGCAACCGCAAGCGCCTCGATGAACGGGTTCAGGCCCTGTCCCGGCGGGTGGGCTTTCGCGTCGGGCCGGGACTGCGGGACCGGGTCATCTATCGCGAACTCTTTCCCTTCGGCCTGACCATCGCGGATCTCTCGGCGACCATCCGTCCCGTGGCCATGTCCCTGCAGCATGTGGCGGCCAGGACGGAGCTGAGATCCCTGATGGGAGCCCTGGGGCTTTCCTCTGGCGACGAACGGAACGCAGTGCCCTAGACTGGGGCCATGTTCTACCTGGCCCTCGGCTGTCTCGCCCTCTTTGCCGTCATCGCTGCGGGCAGGGGCAGGCCCGTGTTCAGACGCCGCGAGTGGCGGTTTCTGGCCGGTGCCGCTGCCATCGTCTGTTTTGCCGCCGGAGCCTATGTCGGGCTGAGGGGTGGCTGGGGCAGCGCCATCGTCCTGGCGGTGGTGGGGCTGGGTCTGACGGTGTCCGCCCGCCCGACGGGCAGTCCCAGGGCGAAGCCCGGGACTTTCGTGCTCGGTGATCAGGAAGCCCGGTCCATCCTCGGGGTCGGACCCGATGCCTCCGAGGCTGACATCCAGGCGGCCTATGGGAGACTGATGCGCCTTGCCCATCCGGACAAGGGCGGTACAGACGGCCTCGCGGCCCAGCTCAACGCAGCCAGGGACCGGCTGCTGAAACGCTGAAAGTCAGGCGGGCGGGACGACCATACAGACCTGCTTCTTGGCCTTCAGGGCCTTGCAGGCATCCTTGGCCGAGGCCTCGGTCATGCCCTTGAAGCGGGCTCGGTAGTGGCCATCGACCTTGTCGGCGACATTGGAGTCCGCATTGGCAAGCTGTTTGGCAAAGCGTTTTGCCATCATGGCCAGTTGTTCCTTGGCATCGGCCTTGGACTTGAAGGCCCCCACCTGGACAGCCCACTTGCCGGCCGGCACCTCGGCCTTTCTGGGCTTGGCCTTTTCGGTCCCCTGGGTCCCGCGAAGGGGCGTGGCCGCCGGCTCGACGATCTTGAAATAGGTCGGGGCCTTGGTCGGGGCTGAGGCCAGGACAATCTTGAGACCTTCCTGCTCGCCATCGCCCTGTTCAGAAGACGGGCGTTCGATCGGGCCTGTCGGCTCCGGTTCGAACAGGTTCTGGGCCACGGTGATCTTTTCGCCCTTGGCCCGACGGTTCATCACGTCAAAGCCGGCCAGCAGCAGGTCCTCGGCATTGTTGTTGCGCGAGGCCGTGGAGGGCGCACCCAGAACCACGGTGATCAGGCGGCGATTGTCGCGCATGGCGGAGACGGCAACATTATAGCCTGAGGCATTGGTATAGCCGGTCTTCAGACCGTCCACCCCGGGCATGACCCCCAGCAGACCGTTGTGATTGCGCATGGTCGTGCCGCGGAAGGTGAAGGCCTGCTGGCTGAACAGCCGATAATACTGCGGGTGATCGCGCATGACGGCGCGGGACATAATGGCGATATCCCGGGCCGTGGAGATCTGCCGAGAGTCCGGCAGGCCCGAGGCATTGACGAACCGGGTATTGGCCATGCCCAGTTCCTGGGCTCTCAGGGTCATCATGGCCCCAAAGCGGGCTTCAGAACCGCCGATGTGTTCGGCCAGGGCCACGGCAATGTCATTGGCCGACTTGATAGCCAGGGCCTGCATGGCATCGGAGACGGTCAGGGTGTCGCCGGGGGCCAGGCCCAGCTTGGTGGGGGCCTGGGCTGCGGCGCGAGGCGAGATGGTGATCAGATCGTCAGGCTTTAGCTTGCCGGACTGCAGGGCCTCGAAGGTCAGATAGAGGGTCATGACCTTGGTGATGGAGGCCGGGTAGCGGGGGCTGTCGGCCCGCTTGGCATAGAGGACTTCGCCCGTCCGGGCATCCACCACGATGGCGGCGTATTTCGGCTGGGCGATGGGCAGGATGAGGTAGGGGATCTGCACTTCGGCATAGGCAGCCGCAGGCGAAATCGCCGTCGCGATAGCTACGGCGAGAGAGACCAAAAGGCGGCGGCCGCGCTGGAACATTCGCTTCGTCCGTCGAAACTCAGGGGCGAGACAGGTTTCACCCTGCCATGAACAGAAACCTAACATGTCATGCTTCGCCTTGCGCGAGGGTAAACACCTCTTGAGCGAGCCAAAATGTCGCCATGCGCATTCTTGTCGCGTCTCCTCCGGGGGGAGGCATCGGGGAGGGGCATTAATTGTGCAGTGCACAAAAATGACCTTGACTGCTGCGCTGCAGCATGAGAATTCACCCATGAGTTCAAGGGCAGCTTGCCCAGTTATTGCGTTGCGGCGAACTCGCCGCAGAACCCATTCAGGAGTTTTGACCATGGCCGCCGCCGCTGACACCATGAAGACCACTGTCGACCAGTTCTCCGCTGCAGGTTCCAAGGCGTTCAAGGACGCCGTCGAAAAGTCCCTCGCTGGCCTCAATGACGTCAACGCCATGTCCAAGCAGAACCTCGAGGCGGTGATCGCCTCGGTGACTGCCGCGACCAAGGGTGCCGAGACCCTCGGAGCCCAGGCCATGGCCTATTCCAAGACCGCCATGGAGTCCCAGGTGGCCGCTGCCAAGTCCCTGTCCTCGGCCAAGTCGGTCCAGGAAGTGATTGAACTTCAGACCTCTTTCGCCAAGTCGGCGATGGAAGCCTATATGGCCGAGATGACCAAGATGACCGAGACCGTTTCGGCCTCGTTCAAGGAATCCTCCAAGCCGATCAATGCGCGCGTTACCGCCCTCGTCGAAAAGATGCAGGCCGTCCGCTAAGAGCCCCCCAAGATACCGCCCCGGCGGCGGTATCGACCCAGGAAAAGGCCCGGATCAGAGATGATCCGGGCCTTTTCTCTTGGGCCGGCGAGGGTTACAGATCGGCCATGTCAGAAGTTGCAAAACGCCTTGAGGCCGCTGGGATCAGCCTGCCTCAACCCGTCGCCCCGGTTGCCAACTATGTGCCCTTCGTCCGGGCCGGTGACCTTGTTCATATCTCGGGTCAGGTCTCACTCGACGCCGGCGGTGGTATCCGCGGGATCGTCGGGGAGGATGTCGATCTGGAAACCGCAAAGCGAGCGGCCGGCATTTGCGGGGTCAACCTGCTGGCCCAGATGCGGGCGGCCTGTGACGGTGACCTCGACCGGGTGGTCCGGGTGGTCAAGCTCGGCGGAGGTGTTCAGGCCGGACCCGGCTTCTTTGAGATACCGCAAGTCGTCAACGGTGCCTCTGACCTTATGGTGCTGGCCTTCGGCGATGCTGGCAAACATGCCCGCTCGGCGGTGGGCGTCTATCGTCTGCCGCTCAATTTTGCGGTCGAGGTTGATGCCGTGGTGCAGATCCGTTGAAAAATCAGTTCGGCGAAGCCTGGGACCTTCTGTTCCATCCTCCCATCGCCCATCGTGGGCTCTGGACGGAGGCGGGCGCGCCGGAGAACTCCATGGGGGCCTTCCAGGCCGCCTGCCAGGCGGGCTACAGCATCGAGCTGGATGTCCACCTGGCCGCCGATGGCGAGGCCGTGGTCTTCCACGACAATACCCTGAAGCGCATGACGGGCCTGGAGGGGCGGATCAGTGATCACACCTCCACGGATCTGGCCAATATCCGCCTCAAGGGCACGGACGAAACCATCCCGACGCTCAAGGACGTGCTCGCCCTGATCGGGCACCGGGCCATGGTTCATGTGGAGCTCAAGACCGCCTTCGGGGCGGTTGGACCCCTGGAGCAGAGGGTCCATGAGATCCTGATCGATCATGCAGGGCCGACCTGCGTGATCGGCTTCAATCCTTATTCCCACGCCTGGTTCGCCGATCACTTCCCTGGTGTGCTGCGGGGCCTGGACAGCTGGGCCTGGACCCAGGAGGTGCCCCACCTGTCGCCGGAACAGCGCAAGTCCTTCGCCCGCCTGGAACAGGTCAAGATCGCCCGACCCCATTTCCTGGCCCTGGGCCTCGATGTCCTGCCCAGCGCCCTGGCCGACGACTATCGCGCCAAAGGCATGCCCGTGGTGGCCTGGACGGTCCGCAAGCCGGAACAGTGGGAGCCGCTCAAGGACCACTGCGACAACCTGATCTTCGAGGGCTTTGCCGCGTGACATTGAAGCCGGCGGTACGCGTCAGCCGTCGGATTGCGGAGATCGGCCGTGAGGCCTGGGATGCCTGCGCAGCCAACCCGGCCTATGCAGGCAACCCATTCATATCCTTTGATTTCCTGGACATCGCCGAACAGGCGGGCTGTGCTGTCGAACGCACGGGCTGGGGCCCCCAGCACCTGTCCATCGAGGATGAGGCGGGTGAGATTGCCGCCGTCATGCCCCTCTATGCCAAGTCCCACAGCCAGGGCGAATACATCTTCGACCATGCCTGGGCCGATGCCTATGAGCGGGCAGGGGGGCGTTACTATCCCAAGCTGCTCTCGGCCGCGCCCTTCACCCCGGCGACGGGGCCGCGCCTGCTGTCCCGCCCCGACATCGATCCCGACCTGGCGCGGCGCTACCTGATCGGCGGCGGGATCTCACTGTGTGAGCGATATGGAGCCTCTGGCCTGCATGTGAATTTCCCCACCGAGGATGAGTGGGAATGGCTGGGCACCGAGGGCCTGGGCCAGCGCAAGGGCCAGCAGTATCACTGGCACAATCGCGGCTATGCCGATTTCGAGGCCTTCCTGGCGGACCTCTCCTCAGGTCGTCGCAAGACCATTCGCCGGGAACGGCGCGATGCCCAGGCCCAGGTGGAGATCCATTGCCTGACGGGGGCTGACCTCAACGAGGATCATTGGGACGCCTTCTTCCAGTTCTATATGGACACCGGCTCGCGGAAATGGGGCCGGCCCTATCTGAACCGGCTGTTCTTCTCCCTGCTGGGGGAACGCATGGCCGATCGTGTCCTGCTGATCATGGCTCGGCGCAACGGCCAGTGGATCGCCGGGGCTCTGAACCTGATCGGGGGCGACTGTCTCTATGGTCGCAACTGGGGCTGTGTTGAGGATGTGCCCTTCCTCCATTTCGAGCTCTGCTACTATCAGGCCATAGACTGGGCCATTGGCCGGGGTCTGGCCCGGGTCGAGGCCGGGGCCCAGGGCCAGCACAAGATCGCCCGGGGCTATCTGCCCGCCCCGGTTTTCTCCGCCCACTATATCGCCGATCCCGGCTTCAGAGGCCCGGTGGAGGACTTCCTGCGCCGGGAGCGCGAGGCGGTTGAAGGCGAGATGGAATGGCTGTCGGAAGAATACTCCCCCTTCCGCGAGGGGGCGGCTCAGGACCCTTCCCAGGCCTGACCCATCAGACCCACCAGTTCGGCGTCGAACTCAGTGGCTGCTGACAGCTCGATCCGTGACTTCAGGCGCTCCGACCAGCCATCCTTGGTCAGGGCCCCACCAAGTCTGGGGGAGGCAGCCCGGGGCACGGCAAGGCCCAG